>SZPD01000115.1 GCA_030263515.1 Anaerolineae bacterium CFX9
CTTCCCTGCGCGATACGCTCAGCAATGCGCTGATCATCACCCGGCGCGAAGTGCGCGACAGCTTCCGAGACTGGCGCATCATCGGGCCGATCGTCATCCTGACCTTTCTCTTCCCGGCGCTGGCGCAGTTCGTCGCCGGGCAGTTTTCCACGTTCGTCGAGAGTTACGGCGCAAACATCATCGGCGAGCGGACGATCCCGTTTCTGCTGATGATCGTGGGTTTCTTCCCGATTTCGATCTCGCTGGTGATCGCGCTGGAAACCTTCGTCGGCGAGAAGGAACGGCGCAGTCTCGAACCCCTGCTCTCCACCCCGCTGACGAATACCGAGCTTTACATCGGCAAGACGCTGGCTGCCATGCTGCCGCCGCTGATGTCCAGCTATGGCGGAATGGCGGTTTACATGCTTGGCGTGCTGACGGGCGATCTGGCGTGGAGACCGCCCGCCATGCTGATCGTGCAGATCATCCTGCTGACCACGGTGCAGGCGCTGGTGATGATCACCGGCGCGGTCGTCGTCAGCAGCCAGACGACCAGCACGCGCGCCGCCAACCTGCTGGCGAGCTTCATCATCATCCCGATGACCCTGTTGATTCAGGGCGAAAGCGCCATCATGTTTCTGGCTCCGGATGCCGATTCGCCATCTGGCATCGGGGCGCTGTGGGCGATCATTGTAGGGATGCTGGTGGTGGTCATCCTGCTGCTGCGGGTGGGCAACAGCATCTTCAACCGCGAGGAACTGCTGGGGCGGACGATTGATACGCTTAATCTGCGGGGGATGTTCCGCAATCTGTGGAAGGCAGTGCGTGCGGTAGATGATCGCGGTACGCCTGCCCGCAGCCTTGCCGAGTGGTATCGCCGCGGCGTGACTGGAGCGGTGCGACGGCTGGGCTTCTCGGTAGTGCTGGTGGTGGGGATTTTCGCGGCTGCCCTGGCACTGGGGTATCTTCTGGGGCAGACGCCGGCATGGTCGCTGGAGCTGCCGCAGAATGCCGATTTCAGCAGCGTTTCCGGCAGTCTGGACTCCGTCTCGAATATCCTGTTCGGCGGCGGTAATCTGGTTTTCAATATCTTCTGGCAGAATGTGCGTGTGCTGCTGGCGGCAACCGCGCTGAGCATGTTCACGTTCGGCGTGGCAGCGCTGGTCATCACACCGCTGACATTCGGCGTACTCGGCTATCTGATCAGCCAGGTGATCGCGGCTGGCTATGATCCGGCGTTCCTGTTCGCCTCCGTGTTCACGCATGGCTGGCTTGAAATTCCGCTGATCATAATCGCCGCCGCCGCCGCGGTTCGGCTCGGCGCGGTCGTGACCCGCCCTTCGCACGGGCGCACTGTGGGAAGCGCGTGGACAGGCGCATTTGGGGATACCGTCAAGCTGTGGTTCGGCGTCATTTTGCCTGGGCTGCTGTTGGCGGCGCTGATCGAAGCCTATCTGACACCGGCGGTGGTGACAGCCGTACTGGGGAGATAACGGCGCATATGGCGCGCATCATCATACTGGGGTCTGCCGCTGCTGTCAGCGATGCGGATCACGATAACACGCATTTTCTGCTGATCGGTGAGAACAGCCGCATTCTGGTGGATTGTGGCAATAATCCCCTGGGAAAGCTGCATAAGCTCGGCCTCGATCCAGAGCAGATGCAGGATGTCATCCTGACGCATTTTCATCCTGACCATGTATCCGGCTTTCCCAACATGCTGATGCATATGTGGCTGCTCGGTCGGCAGGCTCCGCTGCGTGTGTATGGGCTGCATCACTGCGTCAACCGCGTTGAGGATATGATGATCGCTTTCGCGTGGGATACCTGGCCAGAATTTTTCCCGGTCACATTTCAGCGCGTTTTTGAACGCGATCGGACGCCGGTGCTGGAAAATGATGATTTCCTGATCACCGCCTACCCAACGCGCCACTTCATCCCCACCATCGGCTTGCGTATCGTCAACAAGCGCAGCGGGCGGGTGCTGGCGTATTCCTGCGATACCGAGCCGATCCCAGCGCTGCTCGATCTCGGACGCGATGCCGATCTGTTCATCCATGAAGCCGCTGGCGAAGGGGCGGGGCATTCCAGCGCGCGGCAGGCGGGGGAAGTTGCCGCGCAGGCGGGGGCAAAGTCGCTCTATCTGATTCACTATCAGGTCTGGAACACTGACCCGGAGCCGCTGATCGCCGAGGCGCAGTCCGTCTACAGCGGGCCGGTGACGCTCTGCCGCGATTTCGACGAGATCACGTTCTAAACCAGGATTGCAACTGGGCGGCTGAGGGGCAGAAGCGCATCCCTGCAAAAGACAACGATCTGCCGGATGAAGCGCCTGGCGGGTGTTCTCTCAATTTCTATCACATTTCTTATACGCAAATGGCGCAAGGAATGGCAAACTGCATGCGTCTCTAACATGTAATTTATGGTTACAGCCTATACTGGTAGGGACTTGGGAGGACGAAAGCCTTAATATGAGCGATCAAGCTGACACCAGAGATCCTGAAGACATCGTGGTTGATGTCGAGGAACATGAAGGTGACGTCGACTCTGCGATCCCTGAGGAAGAGATCCGCAAGAAGATCGAGACGACCAACGTCCCTGATGAAATTCCTATCCTGCCGCTGCGTGGGGTAGTTGTCTATCCGCAGACGGTGATCCCGCTGACGGTCGGCCAGCCGCGCAGTATCAAGCTGGTCGATGAAGTGGTGGCGGGCGATAAACTCGTCGGCCTTGTGACGGCGGTTGACCCTGAACTGGAAACGCCGGGACCGACGGATATTTACCGCGTCGGCACGCTGGCCAGCATTCACCGGCTGTTCCGCGCGCCCGACGGCACGATCCGTATGCTGGTGCAGGGGATTTCTCGCATCCGCATCGAGAATTTCACCGAAACCGAGCCGTATCTGAAAGCAAAGATCCGCGCTTACCCGGAGTCGATCGAGGAATCGCTGGAAGTGGAGGCGCTGACGCGCAACATCGTCACGCTGTTCCAGCGGCTGAGCGAGCTGGTCCCCAATATCCCGGCAGACCTGATCTCGCAGGCGCTGAACCTGGATGAGCCTCTCCAGCTCGTCTACACGATCGCGACGTATATGCGTATCGACCTGGAAGAGGCGCAGAATATCCTTGAGATCGACAGCACCGAGCAGAAGCTGCGCAAGCTGATGCAGCTTCTCAGCAAAGAGCTTGAGGTGCTGGAACTGGGGCGCAAGATCCAGACTGAAGCCCAGACCGAGATGGAGAAGGTTCAGCGGGAATACTACCTGCGCGAACAGCTCAAGGCGATTCAGCGCGAGCTGGGTGAGAACGATGAACAGACCGTCGAGGTTGAGGAATTCCGCCTGAAGATCGCGCAGGCTGGCATGCCGGAAGAAGCTGAGAAGGAAGCCCTGCGTGAGCTGGACCGCCTCTCCAAGCTGCCGATCGCGGCGGCTGAGTATGGCGTCATCCGCACCTATCTCGACTGGCTGACCAGCATGCCGTGGAATAAGCGTACCGAGGACAATCTCGATATCACGCATGCCCGCTCTGTGCTGGATGAGGATCACTACGGTCTGGTGGATATCAAGGATCGTATCCTCGAATTTCTCGCTGTGCGCAAACTGCGCAATGAGCGCGAGGAAGAGTTCAGGACGGCTGAGCAGGTCGATACGATTCGCCGTGAACGGATGGGCGCGATCCTGTGCTTTGTGGGTCCTCCCGGCGTTGGCAAGACCTCCCTCGGCGCAAGCATTGCCCGCGCGATGGGGCGCAAATTCATCCGGATGAGCCTCGGCGGCGTCCGCGATGAGGCGGAGATCCGTGGTTTCCGGCGCACGTATATTGGCGCGCTGCCGGGGCGCATCATCCAGACGATCCGCCGTGCCGAGACGCGCAACCCGATCATCATGCTCGATGAGGTGGACAAACTGGGGCGCGACTTCCGTGGCGACCCGGCAAGCGCGCTGCTGGAAGTGCTCGATCCCGAACAGAACAGCGAGTTCCGTGATCACTACATGGATGTGGCGTTCGATCTGAGCGAGGTCATGTTCATCACGACCGCCAACGAGCTGGATCCCATTCCGGGACCCCTGCGCGATCGTATGGAGATCATCCAGCTCAGCGGTTACACCGAACAGGAAAAGATCGCTATCGCCCAGCAGTATCTGGTGCGGCGGCAGCTTCGCGAAAACGGCTTGCGCCCTGATGAGGTGGAATTTACGACCGAGGCACTTCAGAATCTGATCCGCGACTATACGCGGGAAGCCGGTGTGCGCACGCTGGAGCGCGAGATCGGGCGCGCCATGCGCAAAGTGGTCACGCGCATCGCCGAGGGCAAGACCGAAAAAGTTGTCATCGATATGAGCAACCTGCGCGAACTGCTGGGCAAGGCGCGCTATGGCTACCGCGAGGAACTCGAAGAACGGACTGACCGCCCCGGTGTGGCAACCGGTCTGGCATGGACGCCGTTTGGGGGCGACGTGCTGTTCATCGAGGCGACCCGCTATCCCGGAGGCAAGGGCTTCCAGTATACCGGTCATCTTGGCGAAGTCATGCAGGAGAGCGCGCGCATCGCCCTGAGCGTGATCCGGTCGAAAGCGGCAGAGCTGAACGTCCCGACGGACTTTTTCGAGAAGAACGATATCCACCTGCATGTGCCCAGCGGCGCAGTGCCGAAGGATGGCCCGTCAGCGGGTGTGACGATGGCTGTGGCGCTGGCGAGCCTGCTCACAGGCAGACCTGTACGTCACAACGTGGCGATGACGGGCGAGATCACACTGCGCGGGCAGGTCCTGCCTGTCGGCGGAGTCAAGGATAAGGTGCTGGCAGCTCACCGCCTGGGCGTGGATACGGTCATCATTCCGCGCAAGAACGAGAATGATCTCGATGATCTGCCGGATGATATCCGTGGACAGCTCAAGTTCGTGCTGATCGATCAGGTGGACGCCGCTTTCGAGGCGGCCCTGGGGGATGCTGTGATGCCCGCGCCTATAAGCGAGAC
Organism: Anaerolineae bacterium CFX9; assembly: GCA_030263515.1. Classification (GTDB taxonomy): domain Bacteria; phylum Chloroflexota; class Anaerolineae; order Aggregatilineales; family Phototrophicaceae; genus Flexifilum. The sequence goes on from SZPD01000115.1 coordinate 4,961, forward strand.
GCCAGCAGACTCTGCCGCGCGCCTTAATGGACATCTCGACGCAAAGACGGTACACTAAAACCTGAAAACGTAAATCGGGTGCCGTCCTGTCGGCGCCCTTCCCGCGTGAAGAGGTGGTATATGCCGAAAGTGCTGGTCGTCGATGATGACCGCGTCACGGTCAAATTGTTGACCACGCTGCTGGAGCTGGATGGGTTCGACGTGGTGGTGGCTTCAAACGGCGAGGAAGTGCTGCCGATTGCCCGGCACGAGCGCCCGGATCTGATCCTGATGGATTATCACCTGATGGACATGGATGGTGTGGACTGCATCCGTCAGCTTCGCGCCCTGCCAGACTTTGCGGCGATCCCGATTGTGATGGCAAGCGGGCTGGATGTTGAGAAAGAGGCGATGGCTGCGGGCGCTTCCCGCTTCATCGGCAAGCCCTACGAGCCGAACGATCTGCCCGTCATCTTCAACGAGCTGCTGGGCTGAAGGTTACCCAAGCCTGCCACGCCAATCAGAAGACAGCGCCCCGGAAGCTCACCGCCGGGGCGCTGATGTTGTTAACTGGCGGCGACCTGATCAAATTCCTGGAGGACGCGCCGCGCGATCACCATCCGCTGAACTTCACTTGTCCCCTCGCCGATCGTCATCAGGCGCTGATCACGGTAGATGCGCTCGACCGGGAATTCCCGGCTGTATCCGTAGCTGCCGTGGATCTGGATGGCGTTGCGCGCGACCTTCTCTGCCACCTCGCTTGCCAGCAGCTTTGCCATCGCCGCCTGTTTGGAATACGGCTTGCCCTGATCCTTCAGCCATGCGGCGCGGTAGACCATCAGGCGGGCGGCATCGATTTCCAATGCGGCATCCGCGATCATCCACTGGATCGCCTGATGTTCAGCGATCGCCTTGCCGAAAGCGCGGCGCTGGGTGGCATAGCGCACCGACTCTTCAAACGCCGCCTGCGCCAGCCCGACGCTCAGCGCGCCGATCCCGACGCGCCCGGAGTCGAGCACCTGCATCGTCTGCTGGAAGCCGCGCCCTTCCTCGCCGAGGATGCTGTCCAGCGGCACGCGCACACCGTCGAAACTGAGCATGTATGTGGGGGAACCGCGCAGCCCCATCTTTTTCTCTGGGGGGCCGATCGTCAGCCCCGGCGAGTCTGTCGGCACGAGCATCATGCTGAAGCCTGAGGATCCGGTCCCCTTTTCCGTGCGCAGCAGCACCGTGATCACAGGCGCAATGCCCGCGTTGGTGATCCATGCTTTTGAGCCGTCGATCACCCACGAATCGCCATCGCGCACGGCGCTGGTCTGTGCCCCGGAAAGATCGCTGCCTGCGCCCGGCTCCGTCAGCGCCAGTGCGCCGAGTACCTCGCCGCTGAGCAGGCGCGGCAGAAAGCGTTCCTTCTGTGTCTGCGTCCCCCATTTGGCGATCGGCGCGCAGCCCAGACCGTTATGCGCGGCGATTGATAAGCCCGTCGAACCGCAGGCGCGCCCGATTTCCTCGATGGCGATGGCGATCTCGATGGTGTTCATGGCGGCCCCGCCGTAAGCTTCCGGCACATCAAGGCCGAGCAGTCCGATATCGCGCATCTTCCGCACAGCGTCCCAGTTGAGGATGCCGCTTTCATCCACTTCGGCGGCGTGAGGTCTGAGTTCTGCCTCGCAAAAATCGCGGACGATCCGCTGCCACATCTTCTGCTCGGCACTGAGTTCAAAATCCATGATGAATGCCTCATTCCAAAAACGGTCAATTTAGTTTCCGCGTACTATACTATCAGGGGACATTGAAGGGGTAAACCACGATGCCGAGTTTCAACCAGCGTTTGGGGACATCGCGCTATGAAGCGGATGCGCTCTACAAGGAAGCGCTGGATGCCTATGCCAAACGCGATTACGATACCGCTGCCGAGCGCCTGCGCCAGGCGATTGAGCTGCTGCCGACGCGCAGTGAATATCACGCCGCGCTGGGGCTGGTGCTGGAGCAGGATGGCGCGCTGGACGATGCGGCGGAAGCGTTTCATGAGGCGCTGCGCTTGTTCGATTATGAAATGCTGGCGCATTACGGACTGGGGATGATCGCGTTCCGGCGCAGACAGTATGCGGAAGCCATCGCTCATTTTCAGAAGGCATATTTTGCTGATCAGAAGCGCCCGGAGACGCTCTATTATCTCGCGCTGTCCTATTATCATCATGGAGATATGGTCAACGCGGCGAACTATATCGCGCTGGCGCATGCCCGCTTTGAGGAACTGGGGGACAAACGCCGCGCTGACAGCGCCCGCTGGGTTCGTGAGCTGGAGCGCAGCATCCTGAAGAAAACGCCCAAAGTGGCGGGTCCCGCCACGATGCCGCTGCTCCCCTCGGAGGATGAAACCACCTGAAGCGCGCTGGGGTATGTTCGCCTGCATGGGCGCGTAGGGCTGGCGTAGAGCAATCGTAGATCAGGACATGGAACGACGGTCAAGCGGCTGTCGTCTATTTAGGCGACAATGATATTAACTGGGGTGACGAAAGGGTTGCCGCCATGTTACGCCTGAAGTCCCGATTCATTCTGTTCGCGCTTCTGCTGCTTGTAGCAGGATCGCTGCTGACGGTTGTTCAAACCTCGTCCGCGCAGTATTACTGCGTTCCACGTACTGACTGGAATATCTATATCGTCCAGCGTGGAGACACGCTCAACAACATCGCGCGTCGCTATGGGATCACGTATAACGATCTCGCGGCTGCTAACTGTCTGGTCAATGTTAACCTGATCTACCGTGGGCAGCGGCTGTATGTTCCACCGATCGGCACAGTGATCACGCCGCCGCCAGCGCCGCCGCAGCGCGTCGTCACCGGCTCAGCCCAGTCGTTTGAGGGCGGCTACATGATCTGGCGCAGTGATACCAGCGTGATCTACGTGCTGTTCTCCAACGGGACACTGCGCGCCATCAGTCCGGCTGTCTACAGCCGCTTCAGCTCGAATATCAACGTCGGCATCACGCCGCAGAACCGCTTTCGCCCCATACTCGGCTTCGGGCAGGTGTGGGCAGGCTACGCGGATGTTCGGCAGCTTCTCGGCTGGGGCACATCGCCGGAGTTTGGGGTCAATATCACGCTCGGCGGCTCGATCTACACCGTGACCCGCCGGAGCAACAACGCACATCTGCTCACATTCAATGACAGCACGATGACATGGAGTTCGGCAGGTCAGTTTCCGCCGCCGTTCATCCCGACGCCGACGCCTTACGTGCCGCCAACGCAGCCGGTACAGTTTGCGGTCGGCACGGTTCAGCCGTTCGAGAATGGCGTGATGGTCTACGTCGCCAACACGGGGATCATCTGGGTGCTGTATGCCAATGGCGCAGGGCAGGCGTTCTCGCCGGCTTATTACGGCGCGCTGCCGCTGAATCCGTATTCAGTGCCGCCTCCGGGGCGCGTCAGCCCGATCATGGGGTTCGGCCGCCTGTGGGGATGGGACGCCGCTGTGCGTGCCAGTCTCGGCTGGGGTGTCGCCTCCGAGTCTTCGTGGCAAGGGCAGTTTGCCAACGGTCAGTACAGCTTTGTCACGGCCTACGGCGCAGTGATCGTGATCGACACGTTCAGCAGCCGCTGGTATTACGCATCGGGCGGAGCGCCAAATCCGGTTCCTGTCTTCCCGACACCGACTCCGCTGCCGCCCACACCGGTTGTTCCGGCAGGAATCTCCACGTATGCCGCCTACCAGAACTATGACAATGGGTTCATGATCTGGCGGCAGGATACGGGCGATGTGATCGCCTTCATCAACGGCGGCGCTTTCTACGAGTATACGGGTGCGTATATCAACACGCTGCCAGAAAATCCGGTGTCCGCGCCGACGCCGGGCGGGCGGCTCCGTCCTGTGAATGCTTTCGGCCGCGTGTGGGGGAATGTCCTGTACCCTACAGGGTTGATCGGCTGGGCAACAGATTTTGAGGCCGGCTATACCCTGCAAATCACTTTCACGCCGGATGGACGCCGTATCTTCAGCCTGCCGAATGGGCGCACCGTCACGATTCAGTATGGTTACTGGGTCTATAACTGATCCAGACCAGAGCTGCCCCTAATCCAAAGCACGCGCCCGCCAGTGACCAGGCGGGCGCGCGTTCCAGTATGCCGGCGATCATGCTGAAGGGGAAATCGGGAAATACGTGACCGTGCAGTCCATTTTTGATGAGCATCAGCAGGGCGGTGGTCAGTGATGCGCCGATTCCCACCACAGCGCCCAGAAGGACTCCCCCCGTCACAGCGCTGCGTGGATGCAGCCGGCGCGCCTCACGCAGCAGCCAGAGCAGCCCGGTCAGCAATGAGACACTCCAGCCTGCGGCTGACGCCAGGAAGGCGTCGTTATCCTCAATCCGCAGCCACAGAAACAGCCCGCCGCCCAACCCGATGATCAGCAGCCGCCGCAGCCCGGATGACAGCGGACGCACTTCGATCACGGGTAGGAAGCGAGCGGGGCGGTCGCTGGTTTCTCCGCCAGTTGGAAGCGGAAAACGTGCGATTCGTAGGCGTCGAGCTGGATGAACAGCCCCTGCCGCGTCATTTCAGTGCCGTGCCGGTGATATTCCGCGCCGTCCGTCACATCATACAGCCGCCAGCGTTTGCCATCCACGTAGGACCACGGCGAGAGGTTGACGCGCCCTGCCGAAGAGGTCCCGGTCAGATTGACCGCCACCAGCCGGTAATCCTTGCGCGGTTCGTGCCAGCCGTAAACGAGCAGATTGACGTTGGTATGGTTGTCATCGGCGACGGGATAGACATCGAACAGGTAGAACTGCCCGTTCTGATAGACGGGATCACGGGTTTCCTTGAGCAGCCGCAGATAAAACTGCTCCAGTTCATGATTGAGCGGCTCTTTCGGCTGTCTCCGAATCTGGACGGGAAGCTTGACGCGCCTGCCGACGAACTGTCCATCGTGGAGCAGGGTGGCTCCGGGCAGTGTGCAGATCAGCGTCGCCGCCGGGAAGCTGCGCTGTGCGCCGAGCGCGGCGTAGGCGCGCGGCTCATCGTGGTTCTCGATGAAGCGCATCATCTGCTTCTGATAGTCGATCGAGGCGACCAGGTGCTGGCGAAGCTGGTGAATATCCCCGGCGATGATGCGGTCATAGAGGGTCTTGTCGTAGCAGAAATCAAAGCCCTGCTGTAAAAGCGGAAATTCCATGTTCCAGTACACTTCGGCCACGAACAGAAAATCCGGGTATTTGGCTTTGATCTGCGGGATGATTTCAACCCAGTATTCCTGCTGAGGGCGCGCGCCGATATACCCGCGCCAGGTATTCTGGAAGATGTCATTGGTCATCAGCATCGCCATATCGCAGCGCACACTGTCGCACTGGCTGGCGATATCGAGCAGTGTGCGGACGACGGCTTTGCGCAGCGCCGGGCTGAAGGCGTTAAGCTGCGCCGTATCTGCCCAGCCGGGGAAATATGGGTCGCGTCCATGCGCGACGACGACCTGCCGCCCTTTGGAATCTGTCACAGCATAAAAATCGTTCGGTCGCTGCCTGAGATCTTCAGGTTTGCCGTGAATGCAGTATTCCGGGTTGAGCGTCCACGGATGATCTGCGCCCACATGGTTGGGTACATAGTCCAGCATCAGCCGAACGCCGCGCTCACGCAGGCGCAGGCGCAGCGCTGCCAGCGCGGCACGCCCGCCGAGCCGTTCATCGACCTGGTAATCGCCAATCGAGTATGCCGAGCCGATCACATCCTCATCGGTGAGATCAGGCAGGGCAGGGCGATATTCGTGCTTCCAGCGCAGCGCGTTCTGGCGTCCGTAGGCACTGCGCTGCCAGATCCCCATCAGCCAGACCATGTCGATACCGGGCTTCGCCAGCGCATCCAGCGCATCATCGGGCACGTTTTCGAGAGTGATTTTTCGATTGTATTCTTCGCTCAGTGTGGAGAGCCAAACCCAGGTGTTTACTTCATAAACAAACAGTTTATCCGGCCAATGCTTCATACGTATCAATACCCTGCGGGAACCAGCTTTGAAACGATTTAACCCCAACACTTTCATTCTATTCCAGTCATCAGCGAAATACTATAGGTCGATGCGCTTCTCTTTCGGCAGGCAGCATCTTCGGGTAAGACCAATCGTTTGCCCGATGGTAATCCCGTGCAATAATCTAGCCACAAGGAATTCGCCTTGATGAGCAGTGGGGTAGAGCAGGATGGCGGACGGATATTTCATCACGCCTCAGGAAGCCAGTCAGGTTGAAATGCGGCCGGGCGTTCATCGGCGGACGATGGGCGTCACGGATGAAGCCATGTTGTGTGAGTTCTTTCTCGAACGAGAGTCGATTGTGCCGGATCACAGTCATCTGAATGATCAGGTGGGCTATGTGATTTATGGGCGTATCGAACTGACCGTTGGCGGAGACAGCCGCATTCTCAATCCGGGAGACAGCTACGCGATCCCCGGCGGTGTGACGCACAGCGCTCGCGCGCTTCAGGACTCCCTGCTGATCGACTGCTTTTCACCCCCGCGCGATGATTACCGGACGGAAGCGCGCTGACAGCCCGTAAGAATCTGCTCAAAAGCGGATACAATACTTACATCAAGACGACACGTCCGAGTAAGTGTGTGCGGGTGAAGTAACGTATGGATGTCTCGCAGCCGAATCGTAATCGCGGAGAACGCGGGCGCGCGCGCGAACGCGCCGAAGCACGCCAGGCGCGCCGCGCTATGGCAACCCCACGAACAACGCCTTTGCCCGACGATGATCCCCCCGCTCCGATGGTGACCCCGTCACGGACCGGAGGCACATTCGCTGATTATGCTCAGCGACCGGTTGAAACCTATGCGCCGGAGCCGCGTGCGCCGCGCTCTGCAAGGCGAGGACTGCGCCGCAGCGAGACCGCGCCGGCGTGGGCTGTCGGGGCGACCCGCAGGCCCGGCGCGCGCAGTCGCTCGATCCGGTGCTCCGCCTTACCGCGCGGGCGCCATGCGGGGCCTGGAGATACCGCGCAAGTGCTTCACGGACCTGCGCAGGCCCGGGCGGTTCAGTGTGGCCGACCCGGTGGTTCGGTCCGGGCGGCTACTGCCAGGAAACGGTGACGCGAAGACAGCGCAGGACGGGCGTCACGATGCGAGTTGCCGGGTAGTTCGGGAGGTGTTCAGAGGGATGCCGTGCATCCGTATGGCGGCAACGAAGAAACGGTTTTTCGTACCTAGTCGCGCGCCACGCGCAGCACTTCCTCGCGGGTGGTGATGCCGGCGCTGATCAGGCGTT
>SZPD01000533.1 GCA_030263515.1 Anaerolineae bacterium CFX9
GCCTGTGTGATATACCAGTCCTCATCACGCCCTGTCAGGATCAGCACCTTGACTTTCGGGGCCTGCTGGCGGATGAGCGGCAGCACATCGAGACCGCCCGTGCCGGGCATATTGAGGTCGAGGACGAGTACATCCGGCTGAAGCTGGAGCACACGCTGGAGCGCCTCATCGCCGTTGGAAGCTTCGCCGATCACGATCAGATCATCGCGCACGGTCAGCAGGCTGATCAGCCCTTTGCGCAGCACCGTCTGATCTTCCGCGATCACCAGCCGGATGATCGCGCCGTCTGTCGGGCGTTTGCGCGATGAAGGCAGATCATCGGTGACCGCTTCCTCATCTTCGGTGCTGGTGGCATCTACGGCGCGGGAAGGCATCGTCGATGCGGCGCTGCCGCCGGGCAGGGTCGCGGTGATGGCGCGGCTGAACTCGTCGGCGGTCTGGAAGCGGCGCTCCGGTTTCTTTTCCAGCGCCTTGAGGATCGCCTGTTCGAGTGCGGCGGGAATGTTCGGGTTGTGCAGGCGCGGCGGCGGCGGCGGCTGTTTGACGTGCTGTAGCAGCAGCGCCGGGATGTCGTCACTGGCAAACGGCAGTTGACCGGTCAGCATTTCGTACAGGACGACGCCGAGCGAGTAGATATCGGTGCGCCGGTCGAGCGGCAGACCCTGTGCCTGTTCCGGCGAGAGGTAGGCAGGCGTGCCGATGATCATTCCTTCAGCGGTGACGCGGGTAGCGTTTTCTCGTGGCAGCGCCAGCCCCAGATCCATCAGCTTGACCTGCCCGCTTTCGGTGACCTTGATGTTGGCCGGTTTGATATCCCGGTGGATGAAGCCATGTTCATGAGCATAGTGCAGGGCGCTGGCGATCTGGCGCGTCAGCTCGACGGCGACGGGGATATCGCACGGGATATAGTGCGTCAGGGTGTAGCCTTCAACCAGTTCGACGATCAGGTACGAATTATCCTGGCTGATATCGTAGAGCGCCATGATGCCGGGATGATTCAGCCGGGCGACCGAGCGCGCTTCCTGATGAAAACGCAGCCGGACTGTTTCCTTGACATGCGGCAGCAGAATCTTGAGCGCCACTTCGCGGTCAAGTTTTTTGTCACGCGCGCGGTAGACGCTGGCGGTAGAGCCGTCGCCAAGCAGCTCGATCACTTCATAGCGGTTGTGGATGGTACGTCCGATCATATGCGGTCAGACGCGCCCGGCGCGTCGTTCACCCCCTTGAACCTGTGTTCAAGCATAACACAAGCGACAAAAGTCAACCAAAAGCCCTTTCTTCAGCGCGGGCTGCGCCGGGCTTTTTCTGCCGGCGGCTTGGGCGCTGCGGGCAGCACTTCCGCGATGTAAAGCGCGCTGACAGCGCCTGTCAGCGGGATCAGCAGCGCAAGCTGAGCCGCCCAGCCGATACACGGGATCAGCGCCAGTGCCGAAACGATCAGCAGGATGACCAGCGTATTGCCATACCAGGCTAATGTCTGCTCCATATGATCGCGCAGCACGCCCCACAGTTCAGCCACTTCAAAGAACACCCCCAGCCGTGGATCGTCCGCATAGCGCCCCATGCCAACCACCAGCAGCCCGCTGCTGATCAGCGCGTAGGCGATCACGACTGGCAGCGTACAGCACAGGCAGACGATGGACAGCGTGCCGGAAAGCCAGCCGCTGCCGCCGATGGTGAAAACGGCCCCAAGCGCGATGCCGAGCACGAGCGTCGGAAGCTGATAGACGATGACGGCGATCAGGGGCGCGATCCCCATGTT
>SZPD01000116.1 GCA_030263515.1 Anaerolineae bacterium CFX9
ACGCTGACAACTTCATAGCGTTTTTTCAGTGCTTCGGAAAATGAATCGCGCCCAGAACGTGAGTTCCCTCTCGCACGTTCAACCAGCACTATGAGCGCGTTGGCCATTCGGCACCTCGTCGGCAGGGAGTCAGTCCAGCAGCATCCTCGGAAGCGCTATTATAGACCACCTTGACGCTGCTTCCAACCACTGCACAATAGTGAGCGTAATTAGGTATGCTAAAGATGCTTTTGAAGTCTCAATTTATTTCCGCGCTGCCACAATGACTGAGCGGGCAGGCGCAGACGACCACAGGATGGCAATGAAACATCACATACAGTCACTGGATGCGAAAATTAACTGGCACTGGCTGGATGATGTCGCTGCCCTGACGGTCAGCAAGGCGCTCACGATTCAGGCAATTCCTGCGCCCACTTTTCAGGAAGCGGAGCGCGCCCGCTGGGTTGCCGCCGCTTTTCGCGAGGTGGGGTTAGATGAGGTTGAAACAGACAGCCTGCATAACGTCTTTGGCGTGCTGCATGGCGCTGACCCCAGCCTTCCGGGTGTGATGGTCTCGGCGCATACCGATACGATTTTTTCAGAAGATGCAGACTTGTCCACCCGGCAGCAGGGAGAACTGATTTACGGGCCCGGTCTGGGAGACAACAGCATCGGTGTGGCGTCCCTGCTGGGACTAGTTGAGGCGCTCCGCTTGAGCGGCATCCAGCCGCAGCGGGATATCTGGCTTGTCGCCACATCCCGCGAGGAAGGGCTGGGCGATCTCGGCGGGATGCGCGCAGCTTTCTCACGTCTGCATGAACGCCTCAGCAGCGTGATCAACGTTGAAGGGCTGGCATACGGGCATGTATATCATGGCGGAATCGCAGTGCGCAGGCTGCATATCACGGCAAAGACGCAGGGGGGGCATAGCTGGCTGCATTTTGGCAGACCCAGCGCCGTTCACAGCATCGTGCAGCTTGGCGCTCGCATCACCCGCATTTCGCCGCCATCTCAATCGCGCACAACCTACAATATCGGTATGATCGAAGGTGGAGAAGCGATCAACGCCCTTGCGACACAAGCCGGGTTATGGCTCGATATGCGTTCTGAAAGCCGCGGCGCGCTGGAGATGCTCGAAAGCCAGGTCAGGCTGGCGGTGAAAGCCTGTGAGATACCGGATGTGACCTTTTCCGTCGAGACGGTGGGTGATCGTCCTGCCGGCATGATCGCGCCAGAGCATCCGCTGGTGCAGACAGCGCTCGCCGTCCTTCAGCATCTCGGCACGCGCGGATCGCTGGAAACCGGTAGCACGGATGCCAATATTCCGCTGTCGGAAGGAGTTCCGGCGATCACCATCGGGATCACGCGGGGCGGAAATGCGCATCGCCCGGATGAGTATATTGAGGTTCTGCCAGTCAGGCTGGGCATGCGCCAGCTTGTGCTGGTCACACTGGCGGCCGCCATGAATACAGATGAGGTGCAGACATGATCAGGATGCTGCTGGCGGTTCGCCCAGAACAGAAAACGCGCTATGACGAACACTTTCAGGAACATACCAGGGATTTTAGCTGGCGGTTTACCCATTCGACCGATGCCGCGCTTGACTCCCTGTCTGACCGAAACCGTCACACCGATGTCCTCGTGCTGGATAACGGGCTTGAGCGCGCCTACGACTTCATCCAGCAGTTGAGAAAAAGCTACCCTCGCCTGATCATCGTCCTTGTGGATGAAGATGTGGACTTCGCCACGCCGGGACAGGCGGACGATATCAGCACCGAACCTTTTCAGAACAATGATCTGGTGCATCGCGTCCAGCGCCTCATGTCCGACCGGCAGTTGGAGACGATCCGCGCCGACGCCATGCCGCCTGTACGCGAGTTCGCCCGGCTGCTGCGCAAGGCAAGTGGCGAAACCGGCAAGCATCAGGCAGCGCTTGATGTCGTCACCAGCCTGGGGTTTGACTATGCGGCGTTCTACAAGCTGACTGCCGAAGAGCCTGTCGCACTCACGCTGACCGCGCAGCATGGCATGCCCGCAGTTCAGGCCATCGCGCCGAAGGCAGCCGGCGCAGATGATCTGATCGGATGGGTGGCGATGACCGGGCACAGCCGGACAGCAGGACCTGATGATCGCCCCAACCATCCGCTGGTCGAACGCGGCAGACTGGGCGCGATCGCCTGCGCCCCGGTCGGGACGACGATCCGCTATGGTGTCCTGGTCGCATGCAAGGATATTCCCAACACTATCAGCCAGCAGAACGTACTGCTGCTGGAGCTGATCGGCGCACAGCTCGCCGCCACCCTGTCAAAGGAATAAGTGTGACTGTCGCTACATCTGGCGCAGCGCAGTCAGCAGGCGATCAACTTCCTCATGCGTGTTGTAGTGCGCCAGCCCAACACGAACCATCCCGTCTTCCCGTCCCAGCCGCTGCATGATTTCCTGCGCGTAATAGTTGCCATCCCACACATAGATATCGCGCGCTGCGAGATATTCAGCGATCTGCGTGGGCGTATATCCCTCACGAACAAAGACGACCGTCGGCACGCGCTCATTGAAGCGTGAGGGATCCGTGATCCCCGCCACATGAACACCGGGCAGCGCAGACAAACCTTCAATCAGATGCGCTGTCAGCTCGCGCTCATACTGCTGAAGCGTATCCATCGCCGCGATGATCGCTGCGCGATCGACGGTCTGCTGGGGTGCGCCGTCCGCCAGGCCGAGACTGGCGATATAGTCCACCGCTGCGCCAACCCCGGCGATCAGCTCAAACGCTGGCGTCCCAGTCTCCCAACGATAAGGCGGAACATCCTTCGACGGGCGAACCTTGTAGGCAGGCAGCACCTCAAGCAGCTCATATCTTCCCCACATCACGCCGGCATGAGGCCCGAAGAATTTGTATGCAGAACAGAGCAGGAAATCGCAGCCGATGGCCTGAACGTCCAGCAGCACATGCGGCGCGCTCTGTACCGCATCCACCACGTAGTAGGCTCCAACGGCATGCGCCATCTCGGCAATATAACGTACCGGATTGATCGTGCCGACGGCATTTGAGGCGTGAACTGTGGCAACCACCCGCGTCCGGTCACTCAGATTGGCTTCAAGACTGCCGAGATCAAGCGTGCAGTCCTCCGTGCGAATATCCGCGAAACGCACCGTCAGGCTGCGATCCTGCGCAATCCTCAGCCACGGTGCCACGTTGGCGTCATGATCCATCCGCGTGAGCAAAATCTCATCACCGGGAATGAGCGTCTGCGCGATCGCCCGGCTCAGACCAAAATTAAGCGTCGTCATGTTCGGTCCGAGTACAATCTCGTCTTCGGATGGCGCGTTCAGGAATGCCGCCAGTTTACGGCGAACATCTCTCACCATCGCATCGCTGTCACGGCTGGTGGCAAAAGCCCCCCCAGAATTGGCGTTCATGGTCAGAAAGTAGCTTGAAATGGCATCGATGACGCGCTGCGGAACCTGCGTTCCGGCGGGATTATCGAAGAAAACCGGGTGCGTCCCCGCAGCGGCGTGAGTGCGGCGGGTCAATGAGGGGAATTGGGCGCGCACACGCGCCACATCGAACGTCATGATCAGTCCTTCTGTTGATATAATCTGTTACAGTATGCCAGAAAGCGACGATCGTAGCGCGAACCAGCCAGACTGACGAGTTCCAGACCCGATGAACAGCGATCTTGATGCCCTGCGCGATCAGAACCTGATGCTCACCCAGGAGATTCGGCGGCATGCCAATCAACTGGCGGCGGTCAACCGCGTCGCCGCGGCGGTCAGCGGATCGCTCAGCCTCAACGAAGTGATGGAAACCGCCCTCCAGGTGGTGCTGAATACCACCGGCGCACAGGCAAGCGGAATCAGCCTGATTGATGAGGAGGCGCAGGAACTGGTGCTGCGCGCTCAGAAAGGCTGGCTCCAGGACTTTGTGCGCGAGCGCCCGATGCGTATCCCCCTGGGGCGCGGGCTGAGCGGCTGGGTGATCGAGAACGATGATGTGCTGGTTCACAACGATCTGGACGAGCGGCAGGAACTGGCGGTATCGAGTTTTCATGAGGAAAAGTTCCGCTCGATTGCCATGGCTCCCATGCATGCCCGCGGAAAGATCATCGGAATCCTCAGCATCATGAGCTACAAGCCGTTCAGCTTTGATATGGGGCATGTCGAAGTTTTGCAGAACGTGGCAGATACTGTGGGAGTCTCCATCGACAATGCCCGTCTGTACGAAGCCAGCACAGAAAGCCAGAGCCGCCTGCGCGCGGTGCTTCACTCGACTGCTGACGGCATCATTGCAACCAGTCGTGACGGGCGCATCCGCATGATCAATGCCGCCGCAGAAGCCATGCTGAATGTGCCCGCCGCCCTGCTGACAGGGGTTCCCCTGCGGGAATCGCCGCTGCCGGAGAACGTGCGCCAGTCCCTGCTGTTCGCGATCAATTCCGGCTCGTCAAAGGGCGATGGCAGCGCCCGCAACCAGACATTCCGCATTACGACTTCAGATGATCGGGTGCTGGCAGTACTCGTCTCGCCGATCGCTGTCGAAAGTCAGGTCGATCCCGGTCTGACCGATGGCTGGGTGATCGTGCTTCAGGATGTCACACATCTTCAGCAGGCAGAAATGGAGCGTTCGCGTTTCATCCAGACGGCAGCGCATGACATGCGCAACCCGCTCGGCGCTGCCCTGAGTTCGCTTGAGCTGCTGAAACGCACCCTGAAATCCCAGGCTGAGTCGGTCATCGAGATCATCGACGTTGCGCGCACCAGCATTCAGCGCATTCGTGCGCTCATCGACGATCTGGCAAGTCTTGAAAAATTGCAGGCGGGGGTAGATTTCAGCCTGGAAGCAGCCGATCTCGGCGAACTGATACAGGAAGCGAGCAGCGAGATCCTGCCCCAACTGCGCGAGAAGAACCTGCGCTTCCGCGTCGAGTTTCAGCGCGATCTCCCTGCCGTCTACATGGATCGGCGCTGGGTGCTGCGCGCGCTGATGAACTATCTGTCGAACGCGCTGCATTTCGCCAGCCCCGGCGGCGAGATCCTGCTGCGGGTCTTCGCCAACGCGGATCATCTGCACATGGAAGTGACGGATGAGGGGCCGGGCATTCCGCTGGAGATTCAGCCTCGGCTGTTCGAGCGATTCTACAGAGGGCACAACTCAGGCGGCACAGGGCTGGGACTCGCCATCGTCAAAACTGTGGCGGAAGCTCACGGCGGGCACGTCTATGTGGAAAGCGAACAGGGGCGAGGCAGCACATTTGGACTTACGCTCTTCCTCGCCCCATCATCCGGCTGAACGCTGTCAGGCGCGCTCGATCAGACCTCTCACCTGCCGCGCAATCTGCCCGAACACAGGATCATACTGATCCCGCGGCCGGCTGAGCAGAACGGGAATATCCGCGATGATCTGCCCCGGCCGGCTGCTCATGACCAGCACACGATCTGCCAGCATGACGGCTTCATTGATATCGTGCGTCACCATCAGGACGGCGGGCTTTTCCTGAAGCCAGAGTTCGAGCAGATCAGCGCTCACCCGTTCGCGTGTCATCGCGTCGAGAGCGCCGAACGGCTCGTCCAGCAGCAGGACATCCGGGCGCTGGATCAGCACCCTTCCGAGCGCCACACGCTGCGCCATGCCGCCCGAAAGCTCAGCGGGATATGCCCGGCTGAATTCCTGCAAGCCCAGGCGCGGCAGCAGTCTTGCGGCGGCCTGCTCTCGCGCCTCACGCGGTTCGCCGGCGAGTTCCAGCGGCAGGACGATATTGTCAGTCACCGTTCGCCACGGCAGCAGGTTGGCTTCCTGAAACATCAGCGCAATTCTGCGCGTCGGCGTTGTGATCGGCATATTATCCAGCAGCACCTGTCCCCTGGTCGGCAGATGCAGCCCCGCGATGACGCGGATCAGCGTACTCTTACCCGAACCGCTCGGACCGACGAGGCAAACGAATTCTCCCGGCGCGATTGAGAACGATACATTGGTGACTGCCAGCAGACCGCCGTTATCGCCAACCGACGATGGATAGGACAGGCTGACAGCGCGCAGCGTGATGCGCGGTATCATGCGTCAGCGTCCCGCCACATCAATAAAGTCATTGGTAAAGGCCGCGGTCAGATCGATGGGTGAAGAGACGAAGCCCATCGCGATCAGTGTTTCCTGGGTCGCCTCCCAACTGCTCAGGTCGCTGAAACCGAGCACATCGGCGTCCCAGAGTTCCACGGTGGCAAGCAGCACTTCAAACTGGAGCAGCAGGTCAGCGCTGAACTGTTCACGGAGTGCGGCATCAGTCTGCCGACGCAGTTCGGCGATCTGCTCGCGCGAGGGAGCCTCCATACCCTCAAGCGCTTCCTGAACAGCCGCCGCCTGCGCTTCCAGAGCAGATAACAGGGCTTCATCCCGCGACAGACCATCGAGCACAAAGTCCAGGCTCAGCAGATACGCCTCGGCAGGGTTGGCGATCACGTCTGCCAGCGCACGGTCAAAGGCGCGCACAAAACCTGCCACCAGATCGGGGTTATTGGTGAGGATCTCCTCGTTCGTGATGACCGTGTTGCTGACGAGATCCGCCATAGAGCCAACCGGGATGACATCCACACCGGTCACGCTGCCGCAGTCGCCCTGCGCCGCGCGATTAGCGATCTGCAAAGGCTCATTATTGATATAGACGACCGACGCCTCAACCGCGCCAACGCAGAACACTTCTGGCGCGTTGAAGCCAATTTCCTGAAGATTGATATCGGACTCCTGCATGCCTGCCGCGTTGAGCAGCGCGATCAGCCCGCTGTAGGATGCGCCAAAGCGCCCCGGAATACCTACGGTGCGCCCGGCGAGATCGTTCACTGTCTCAATCCCGCTGCTGTCAGAGAAGACGACGCCTACCGGAAACTGCTGGAACCATTGGTAGACGGATACCACAGGGCGGCCCTGCGCACGCGCAGAGATCACCTGCTCCCCGCCGATCAGCCCGAAGTCTCGTTGACCCGCGCCGATGAGATCGACACCGACTGGCTCATCGCCGTGATCGATGATGACCTGAATACCTTCATCCTCAAAATAGCCTTTGGCGATGGCGACATAGACAGGTGAAAACTGAATGTTGGGCACAAATGTGATGAAGAAGCGGACTTCCGTCAGCGCCTGCGCCTGCGCGCCCAGCGTAAGGCTGATCAGAAGTGCCGCGGCAGTGATGACGAAAAGCGTGCGTTTCATAGTACGAAGTAACCTCCTGTGGATTGAAACAAATCACCCGAT
Source organism: Anaerolineae bacterium CFX9 (assembly GCA_030263515.1). Classification (GTDB taxonomy): domain Bacteria; phylum Chloroflexota; class Anaerolineae; order Aggregatilineales; family Phototrophicaceae; genus Flexifilum. Next base: position 7,223 of record SZPD01000116.1, read on the forward strand.
TACGAACGAGACAAATTTGGCTTCCAGCGGAGCGCGCGCCGCTCCAGAATGGCAACCGCACCGTACAGAATGCGCGCGATCACGGCAAGCGTCAGCACAGCGACGAAGACGAGCGGCGTGTCATATGCCTGCCGCGCGACCTTGAGCAGATAACCCAGACCGGCATCTGCGCTGATAAATTCGCCGACGACCACGCCGATGACGGACAAGGTTGCGCTCACCTTCAGCCCGCCGAACAGGATGGGCAGCGCAGCCGGCACTTCGAGCCGGGTGAACATCTGCCAGCGCGTCGCCTGGAGCGAGCGCATCAGATCCTGTAAGGACGAGGGGACATCACGAATGCCGACGAATGTATTCATCAGCATCGGGAAGAACACGATCAGCGCGCAAGTGACAACCTTGCTGGAGGTCCCCGTTCCGAACCAGATCACCAGCAGCGGCGCATACGCTACCACAGGGATGGCCTGCACAGCGACGATCAGCGGAGACAGGATGGCGTCAAGCACCTGGCTTTTTGCCAGCAGATAGCCGAGGATGATCGCAACGCTCAGCCCGACGGCAAGCCCAAGGGCAATTTCTCCAAGCGTCACACCGATATGAACGGCAAGCCGTCCATCGACAATCACATCCAGCAGTCGGTTAAAGACCGAGATCGGCGCGGGAATGATAAATTCCGGGTAGAGCCGAAGCATCCAGAGCGCCTGCCAGATGAGAATCAGACCGGCGATGCCAGCAAGAGGCGCAAGGCGACGCAGTCTGCTGCGCTGCCTCACGCGGGGGTGAACCGGAACCAGCACTTCTGTTTTGGGATGGAGCTGAACATCTGCCTGCATAAAAAAACCCTGTCACACCGGGGCGGCATACAGGACAGGGTTCGGTTGGGATACAGGATAACACAGCATATTCGGCATGGACGCTGAGAGACAACAGCCATCACCGAATGTATGAACGCCAAAACTGGCGTCCAGCTATGTCGCCAAGCTGCAGCAGAACTTCGAGTCGATCGTATGTGGCAGAACACACCCTGCCCATAACGAGACGAGTTCGCTGATCACCTTCTCCCATCCGGACTATACCGTCGGCTACGGTTTCTCACCGTAATCCACCGGCATGATAACAGGTGTTTCGTCATCATGACTCGCCAGCACCGCGCAAGGCGCTTAACTGCAACTGGCGAAACGGGTCGCGGGCTAGCGGCTGGCTCACACTGGAGCTGCCGCATCACCGCCGGTGGGGAATTTCACCCCGCCCTGAAGGCCGCTTCTATGGTTTTGTGCAGTATATCACGATTAAAGTTTGAGCCGCAAGTAGTTACGGGCGTTCCTCGGCACGAATCACCGTGAAGCGGAAGCGTCCACCCGGCTGCGAAGAATTGCCTTCCGCCCAGATTCGCCCGCCATGCGCGGTGACGATATGCTTGCAGATCGCCAGCCCCAGCCCTGTGCCCTCTCCGTTTGAGCGCGAAGGGTCAACCTGATAGAAGCGTTCAAAGATCCGCTCCGTCTGATCATCCGGAACGCCGGGGCCATTGTCGATCACGCTGATCGTCGCTTCATCTCCGGTATTCTCTGCCTTTATGGTGATCGTCCCGCCCTGGGGTGACCACTTGATGGCATTGTGAACCAGATTCACGATAACCCGGCGCACCTGATCGTAGTCAGCCAGCACTTCCAGATCGTCCGGTACTTCGCTGACGATCTGAATAGCCTTGGATTCCCCCTGATCGAGCATGCGTTCGACCACTTCATCGATCAGCGGGGCAAGCGGGAACTCGACCATGCGCAGGATGGCCTGTCCCGTCTCGATCATGGAAAGATCGAGCAGTTCCTGCACCAGCCACAAGAGCGAGTCCGTCTCACGAGCGATGGCCTTGAGCGCAGACGTACTTTGCTTCCGCTTCGGCTTATCCTGTTCATGAAACAGACTATCGATGATCAGGCGAATGTTGGCGATCGGCGTCCGCAGTTCATGAGAGATATTCGCCACCATATCCCGGCGCGCACGGTTCAGGCGAACAAGTTCATGAATGTCTTCCAGCGCAACGCCGATGAAGAAATTCTCGTCACGACGAATAACCTGAACCCGTGCGCGATACGTCCGTCCCTTGAGCGTGATCTGCTCTTCGAGCATCTCTTCTTCATTTGCGACGGCGTCATCGAGCATCGACTCCAGCTCGGCGCTGTCAGTAACATTCATCAGAGACTCGCCGATCGGTCGTATGCGCCCGAACAGTTCCTCAGCCGCGTGATTGATCGCGATCAGGTTGTACTGGTCGTCAAAAACCATCAGGGCATCATAGGCGCAGTTGGCCAGCGTCAGCGCAAGCGCGATCTTGTAGGCAGACTCTTCGCCGGGGCGCGCGCCTTCAGAACTCAGCGCAGGTCCCTCCGCTTCGTGCTGGATGGCCTCCTCACGCATGATATCCAGTTCCGCTTCCTGCTTCTCAATGCTTTCCTTCAGCATCTGCATCATCCGTTCCTGTTCGGTAATGGATGATCGCAGGAAAGTCATCGCCTGTTCCTGCTCCTGCAAAGACATGCGCAGGGCATGCAGGCTGCGCTCTCGCTCCTCAATCTGGAGCCGCAGCGTGTCCTGAAACTGACGGGCAACCATTCGTTCCTCTTCTATACCTGCTCAGGATCGGTTTCAGCCTTCAAACCGATAGCCCATCCCGCGAACCGTCACGATGCGCTTGGGATTGGAAGGATCGTCCTCAATTTTCTCACGCAGCCAGCGAACATGCACATCCACCGTGCGCTTATCAACAAAATAATCATACCCCCACACTTTCGTGAGGATAAGATCGCGTGACAAAACCACGCCGCGGTTGCGCATCAGTTCTGCCAGCAGATCAAACTCCTTGTTGCTCAGCTTGATCTCACGATTATCCTTGAACAGTCGCCGCCCAGTAAGGCTGAGGCGCAGATCGTTGGAGATAAGCTCATCCTGAAGCACAGGTCTGCCCGGCGCACGACGCATCACCGCACGCACACGCGCCAGAAATTCCCCCAGCGCCAGCGGTTTGACCACATAATCGTCAGCGCCGCTTTCCAGACCCACGATCTTGTCCACTTCAGAGCCGCGCGCGGTCAGCATGATGATCGGGATATGCGCAGTTGCGGCATCCCGGCGCACAATGCGGCACAGACTGAGACCATCCAGCTTGGGCAGCATGATGTCCAGCACGATCAGATCGGGATGTTCAGAGCGAATCTTTTCGAGTCCATCTTCTCCATCAGCCGACGTGAACACGGAGAATCCCTCTCCGCGCAGTTTATCTGCCAGTTGATTTGCCAGTGACTGTTGATCTTCGACGATCAGCACTTTTGCCATTCGCTCTTCGTCCTGTCAGGTATTTTCCATCAAGCATAAGCGTATCAAGCCTTTGCTAAAGATGGTTTAAGCCAAGAGATTATTTCCTTAACATAATTAAGATCATAAAGACCTCAAGTCTTCAGACCGCGAACATTAGCATAGGTTTCCGCGTGGCGCACAGCATTGCGAATGGCAGAAGCGGTAACTTCAGCAGCGTAAGCGCCGATCAGATTTACATCCACGGGAACAGCACCCGTCGCAAGCGCGAACAGGGTATCTCCATCGTACATCGTATGTGAAGGAACGACAGCACGCGCCAGGCCGTCATGAGCCATCGAAGCGACCTTGTTCGTCTCTTCCTTGCTCAGCCGCGCATTGGTTGCCACCACACCGATCACGGTATTTTCTGCCGTACCGAGGGCGGGCTGCTGCATGTCCGGGGGATTGCGCCAAAGGTTCAGCATACCCGGAAATGACGCTCCATCTGGCGGCTGACGCACACCGGCAAGGATGCGGCCCTGCTCATCGACAACATCGCCGACCGCGTTCACCGCCACCAGCGCGGCAACCACAACCCCATCGGGCAGATAAACTGCATCCGATCCCAAACCGCCTTTACTGGCATAGGCATTGCCCAGCATCGCGCCGACGCGGCATCCCATGCCAGCACCGACATTCCCCTGAGCAACAGGATCGCTGTTCGCAGCGGCGCTGGCGGCATATCCCATGGCAGCATCGGGAAAGACATCTGATGCGCCCAGCGCGAGATCAAACACGATCGCAGCGCTTACGATAGGAACCAGGTGGCCAGTGCGCGTGCGATAACCGATTTGCTGCTCAAGAAGGTAGCGCATCACTCCATCGGCTGTGGCAAGACCATAGGCACTGCCCCCTGAGAGTACTATGGCGTTGATATGTTCGACCCTGTGCATGGGGCGAAGTAGATCGGTCTCCCGCGTGCCGGGCGCTCCACCGCGTACATCAACCCCACCGACGGTTCCTGCAGGGCAAAGGACGACAGTGCATCCAGTGGCAGCCTCAACATGCGTCACGTGCCCGACCTGGATCCCCGGAACCGCCGTCAGTGTATTATTGGTGTTACTCAAGGGAATCCTCAGGATCCTGAAAATCGGAATCTTCCAGCAGCGGCAGGTCAGGATCAGAGTTCAGAATGGTCAGCGCACGATCATACTCATCAGGATGAACCAGCACTTTGACTTCCCCCAACGGCCCTATCTGTATGCCTATACTACGCCCCACAGACTCCTGATAGATCCAGGTCTGAATTCCTTCACTCTGGAGGCGTCCTGAGACGACGTGTGCCTCCAATGGGTTGTATGTCACCAGCACAACCATCCAGCCTTCAGGTGTATGTGAAGGGGGTATCAGGCTCATCCGGCAATCTCCGATTTTTGGCTTGAGTTTATTGTATCACGCAGACGAATCAAACACGGCGAGACAGGGTAAGCCTGCTCGCCGTTATGTGTGTGTGTCACAAGATAAAGTCATCAGAGAGATGGAGGAAACAGAAAGGGTTGGCAACGGCGTACTCTCCCAC
>SZPD01000117.1 GCA_030263515.1 Anaerolineae bacterium CFX9
TGGCGACCGGTTTCGGGGCGGGGCAGGCGCTGGCGCTTTACAGCAGCCCATCCACCGCGCCCATCTGGGGCGGGCTGGAAGTGGCTGTCGCCGCGGTCGTCACCTTCCTTGCCACGATCGCCGCGCCAGAGAATCCGCTTGAAAACTGGATGAAGAACCGCAAGCGCGCCGAGCAGCTTCGCCGAGAGTATTTCCGTTACCTGGCTAATCTCGCGCCATACGACACGCTGGATGATGTGACGCGGCAGCTCACGATGGCGCGCCGCGCTGCCGATATCAACCGCGGCGTCGATCCGGACGATCAGGGCCGCATCAGCTAGCCGATCTGACTGACGAGGACGAAAGATCATGCCTGAAGATACCCTTCCCCCTGTCACACCAGAACCCGGCAGCGAGCCGCCGCCGGAACCGAATGCCCTGGCGCTGGAACGCGAGTTTGCCGAAGCCAGAGCCGAAATCTTCACTCGTTTTGCGCTCGACGATCAGCGCAGTTATTACGAGTATCGCGTCCGAACCAACCGCGAAGCCGCGCGCGGCGTCAACTTCCTGCGCGCCGGCTTCACCCTGATCGCAGCGCTGGCATCCATCGTTGCGTCGGTGCTTGTCAGCACATCTGTCGGGCAGACCTGCGCCACCAACCCCAGTGACAGCACCTGCCAGGTGCTGAGCATTCTGGCGATCATCGCCATTCTTGCGCCTGCTTTCGGAGCTGGTTTCACCATGCTGGCGGATCTCTATCAGTGGAATCGCATGGTTCAGGTATATGAAGTCGCTCTGGAAAATCTGGCAGTTGCCGATGCCGAAACGCCGTTCAGCAAGATGACCACCTATCAGTACATCGCCAGCCAGAAGACCTTCTCCGAAGGCACACTCTCGGTGATGAAGGATGAACAGTCGCAGTGGGGCACGCTGATCCGCACCCCGCCGAAGGTCGATCAGTTCCTCGAAGACTCAGAACGCCGTGGACGAGAGATCATCGAGCAGACCCAGAATCTGATTCTCCGCCGAAGCGGCGGCAGCAGTACGCCGCCCACGCCCATCATCCCGCCGGATGATGGCGGCTCCGGCTGAGAACATGGGCCGCCGGCCCGATACAGAAGCACACAAGCCCGCCCTCATCCGTTCGAGAGCGGGCTTGTGCTGTGGGGGGAAGGGAATGTTTATCGGATGGGCGGGAGCGATCAGGCGCTGCCGACGGGTTCGATCACTTCGTTGCCGGCGCTGTCAGGTGTGACAGGCATATCGGGCATCGACGGGATCGGCAGTTCAAACCGGAACGCGCCATCTTCGCCGAAGTTGAAGAACTGACCAAGATCCATCATCTGGAATTCCGGCTCGCCCAGCGTGACCTCGATCTCCAGCGTTTCCTCGCCGCGGATGACCGTCAGCGTGATCGTATCGCCCGGCTCATAGGCGATCAGCCGGTCGCGCAGAGTGCGCTCGGCATCGACGGGTTCATTGTTGACAGCCGTAATGATGTCACCCGCTTCAAGCCCTGCCTCCGCCGCAGGTGAGTCGGCGATCACTTCGCGGATGTACGCGCCTTCCGTCAGGCTGACGCCGAGTTCTTCCGCCGTCGTTTCATCGAGCGTCACGAAGGCGACACCCAGGCGACCACTGCCGCCGAAGAACTGCATCTGACCGAAACGGGGACCGCGTTCACCGGGGCCTCGCCCGCCAAACCCGAAGCTGAAAGGCATATTCCCGCCTTCAAAGCGCATCGTCTCGATGCTGCCGATCGTCGCGTCAAGTGTCACTTCCTCATCGCCGCGCCGAACTGTCAGGCTGACCGTCGAGTCGACCTCGGCGGCTGCGACGGCATCCAGCAGGCTCTGGGTCGTGGTGATCGGCGTATCCCCAAAGGCGACGATCACATCATCCACCTCGATACCGGCTGCGGCGGCGGGTGTGCCTCTCCCGACTTCAACGACGCGAACGCCGGAGTCGTCTTCAGTGGCTTCGACCCGTACCCCAAGATAGGGGCGCGTTTCCTGTGTGAACTGCTGAAGCTGCTGCTGGAGCCGGTCACGCAGCGGCGTGCGCCCCGGCGGCTGCGAATCACCGCTGCCAGACTGCGCCGCCGCGATCGAAGTCAGCGCAAGCGTTCCTGCCAGACTGCCTGCAACGATAAAGCGTTTGATCTGTGCTGCTTTCATGGTTTTCACTCCTGAAACCTACATTTTTCAGGGTAGGTTCCTTTGCTGAGGATGGAGTGAGACAGGTGTAACCGATGTGTAAAATGAGTGTAAAATGAGCGTGCGAGGATGCGCGCCCCGTGTGCTGTATGCCGTTCGGGGCGCGCGGGCAGTTTCAGTCTTCCTTGTCCTCGCGGCGCAGTTTCTTCGAGAGATAATTGCCGAGCAGGACGCCGGCAAATGTTCCGCCGACGGGAACACGAGGACGCTGATCCGGCATGTCGGTCCAGGTGTTGTCCCGGCGGCGCGCCAGCCATTTGGCATAATTCTCCGCGCTGCGTTCCAGCGCTTCCTCAAGCGCGCCCGCATCCGTCTCGTTCAGCAGACTGCGCAGCAGGTCCAGCTTCTGGATCGCGGCGTCGATGCTGCGCGAGAGGCCAGCGCGGTTTTCCCACATCAGATCGCGCAGATCGGCAGCCGTGGTATCGTACAGATGATGGGTCAGCCTGCCGAAATTGCCATTGCTGATCTGGCGGGCATCTTCCCATGCGCTGCTGCTCTCCATGCTCATGAAAGCGCTCAGGCTCAGGGCGAGCGGCAGCGTTTCCATCCATGTCATCCAGCTATCATGCTCGCTGGGATCGGCAAAATGAGCTTTAGCGCCGATCAGGATGGCGAAGTCGGCCGCCAGTTCGATCGCCTCCGGCTGGCTTTTGGCATCCGGCACGATGATCAGCATGCCGTCATCAAAATAATCAGCCTGCGCATAGTCAGGCGTATCTGCGCCGTCGAAAAGATACTTGACGTTGATGACCGGCGTGACGCCGATCAGATGGGCATGCGGCGGCAGGGATTTCTGTGCCCATCCCGCAGCAATCGCCTTGTAGGGTGTGGTATCGAGGATGACAGCGCCATCCCTCAGCGACCCGGCGATCGCACGGAAGCCGCCCTGAACTTCGCCAAAGGGCAGGGCGATGAGCACGATATCCTTATCGCGCGCCGCATCTGCCGCGGACTTCGCGATACTATCCACCGCTTTTCGATCGGCAGCCGCTGCGGTCCGGCTCGGATCGGTATCATAGCCGGTGATCACAAATGTCTGGCGAGCATCCTTGCGCTCGTTGCAGCGCTTCAGCGCCAGCCCGAACGATGTGCCCAGCCTGCCCAGTCCCAGAATGCTCACCGAGATTTTCGCAGTCATACCCCTGTCACTTTCCGGTCACTTCAGACCGTTCGTTATCCCTGCGCGCAAAACATCCTGCACACAGTTTCGTCCTCTAGTTGGATTCATCCGCCGCGTGCAGGCGCGCCAGCAGCGGGAACAGCGGATGTTCACGCCACACATCGATCGGGTCGGCATGGTGCGCAGTCAGCCACACAGCATCGGCAGGCGCGCCGAGCTTTTCCAGCAGTTCCGCCCCCCATGCCGGATGATGCACATACACCACAAACGGGCGCTCAAGGAACGCTCGCGGATCGCCAGCGCTCAGCCGCTCAAACGCGCGCGGAAAGAATTTCCGAATCAGGACGGTCAGCGTCTTTTGCCACAGCCGCAGCGGATAGCGCGTCTTGCCGATATCGTGCATCAGCGCGGCGATCGCCAGCGCGCGCGGCGTGTGATCTGCCTGTGCCAGCACGCCATTCAGCACATGCAGGCTGTGGATCTGTTCGCCGCGTCGCAGGGTTTTAAACAGCGTCAGCATCGGCTGTGTGAGATATTCGCTGGCCTGCGCGTAGTCAATCGCATGGGTGAAGGCGAACATCGCCCGCAGCCCCTGACGCACCCGATAAACCGCCATGGACGCCATCTTCAGCCGCCTACCCTACAAACCCAGCAGCAGCGCCGTGATCTGCTGCGTTGGCTGACCGATCAGCAGACCGAACAGATTCGGGATGCCCGGCAGCCGGATGAAGCTCAGCAGCAGCAGGAAGATGAAGATATAGTAGGTCGTCTGCTGATACCGCTGCCAGGTTTCCGCATACTCGGCGGGCAGCAGGGAATACATGATGTGCCAGCCATCGATCGGGAACAGCGGCAGCAGGTTGAACACGAACAGCAGGACATTGAGCAGGATCGTCTGAATCAGGATCGCCTGGATCAGTTCCGGCATGCCGAACACATTCTGCAAGCCGATGATGCGCACCACAATCGCAACCACCACGGCAATCGCCAGATTCGCCAGTGGACCGGCCGCCACCGCCGCGAACCAGCGCCAGCGGCGATTTTCGCGCGGCATACGGTAGGGTGAGATCGGCGCGCTGCCGAGAATGCCGAAGCCGAGCAGGGCGAACATCAGCCAGCCGATCCAGTTGATGTGGACGAGCGGGTTCAGTGTCAGCCGTCCCTGGCGCGCTGGCTCCGGGTCGCCCATCTTCCAGGCGACGTAGTTGTGCATGAATTCGTGCAGAGTCATGCCGACGCCCAGCGCGATCAGATTCGCGATCAGCGTGGCAATGGTGAGATTTCCGGCAAGTAACAACGCGATGCACTCCCGTGGAAGTGAACATTAAGGCGTACAAATCGTCGCGGCATTATAGCATACGTAACGCCTGCGGCTGACGGCGCAGCGCGGGTATCCGATACGCAGTCTTCAACAAAGTACCGCGCTTTCGTTAAAATGAAATTGGAATTGGTGTGATACCGTTTGGCAACTTCTGTGTTTATAGATCGTAGAGTGGGACAGATGCTCTGATGACCTCAGCAGATGTGGCGGTCGGGGATCAGGTTCGGCTCAGAAAACCGCATGCCTGCGGCGGCGATACCTGGGAAGTTTACCGGGTGGGCGCGGATATCGGCTTGCGCTGCCTGAGCTGCGGTCATCGGGTCATGCTGGTGCGTTCGGTTTTTGCCCGGCAGATGAAGAAGAATTTAACGGCGGCAGCAAGACAAGGAGAGGACGGTTGAAAAAGAAGGTTCTTTTCATCATGTCCGATACAGGTGGCGGACATCGCGCGGCGGCAGAGGCAATCAGGGATGCGCTCGTCGTCAAGCATGATACTGAAATTGAAGTCGAACTGGTTGATGTTTTTCGGGATTATTCACCTTTCCCGTTCAAATATATGCCAGAGTTCTATCCCTGGCTGATCAATCACAGCAAATCGTCATGGGGAGCAGGCTACAAGTTCTCCAACACACCCCGCAACGCCAGGACTCTTTCGCGCGGGATGTATGTGACGATGGAGAGCAATCTCAAGCGGATGCTGCGTGAACACCCGGCGGATGTGGTCGTTTCCGTTCATTCTGTGCTGACGCGCATCACCATGCAGGCAATGATGTCGCTGCCCTCGCGACCGCCGTACATGGTGGTGGTCACCGATCTCGTCTCGACGCATATGTTCTGGTATGACCGGCGCTGTGATCGATGCCTGGTCCCGACGCAGCCCGCCTACGATCGCGGACTGCTCGCCGGGCTGAAGGAAGAACAACTGCGCATCACCGGGCTGCCTGTGCATCCTCGCTTCTCTCAGGGGCTGGTTGGCAAGCGCGAAGCTCGCAGCAGCCTCGGCTGGGATCAGTCGCTGCCTGCCATCCTGATCGTCGGGGGCGGCGAAGGTATGGGACCCATCTACAAGATTGCGCAGGCGCTGAACGACCGCCGCCTCAACTGCCAGTTCGCCATCATCGCCGGCCGCAACAAGGCGCTCAAGGAGCAGCTTGAGGCGATCCGCTGGAATCAGCCGACGCACATTTACGGCTTCGTCACGGATATGCCGCGTATGATGGCGGCTTCTGATGTCATCGTCACCAAGGCGGGACCCTCAACCATCAGCGAAGCGTGTATCGCCGGGCTGCCGATGATCATCTATGATGCCATCCCCGGTCAGGAATCCGGCAATGTGGAGTACGTCGTCGAAAATCAGGCCGGCGTCTTCACGCCCAACACGGGCGCGACTGTGGAAGCGCTGGCTGCCTGGCTGGCGGAAGGAGCGGATGGCTTGCAGCGCCGTTCGGAATATGCGCGCCGGCTCGCCCGCCCGAACGCCGTCTGGGATATCGCCGATGAAGTCTGGCATTATGCCCACAAGCCGCGGATCGAACGCGGCCGCCGCAATATCCTCCGCGATATTTCGGAGCGGGCACGGGCGCTGTCTGTGTCGCTGGATTAGCGCGCAGTCGGTCGGCGGTGAAACGGCAATGCGCTTTGACAAGAGGTGGACGCTGCGGTGTCCGCCTCTTTAATTTTGTACCTGCGAATGCCGCTGAAATGATGTGTAAAGTTGTGCCGAAATCAAAATGCGGGCATACTCAAACCGCAAACTTAAGCTTAGGAGCTGACGTATGTCCCTGAGAAATCGCTGGTCACTGCTGCTGACGCTGATCGCCGCCACAGGTTTTCTGCTAGGAGCCACCTTCGTCCTGGCGCAGGATGAGATTCCGCCTGCCGAGATCGTCAATGACGAGGGCGGACCCACGCGCGTCATCGGCACGATGAACTACACCAATCTGTTTCTTGCCAGCGGCATTGCCCAGCCGCTGATCATCCTTGAAGACCAGACCGGATTCGTCACGCGCGACAAGGATTATCTGTTCCCGCTGGAATCGCAGGTGATGGGGCAGTTCACCACCGATTTCTTTTCGCCACCAGTGCAGTACAGCCTGACGCTGCCCCAGGTTCCGGCGGGCGGTTACAACGACGTGGACAACGATGATCAGGAAGATATTGGCGTGCAGGTTTTCGCCGTCGCCTTCTGGTCGAACACGTTTGGCGATCCCTATCTCGATCAGCGCGATCAGGGCGGCGGCGGCTGGTCAACAGCGTATGCCTCGACCGAGATCGATCCGGATCCGCGCGCGATGTATGAAGTCATCGGCGGCATGTATATCGTCTATGCGCCGGACGATCAGCAGGGCTTCCCGTCCGGTTTTGGTGAGGATGGGCTGCTCTTCACCGCGGATGACCCGATCGTGCGGCTGCCTGCGGGTTACACCGTCGTCGATCTGAATACCGATCCGTTCACCTTCAGCCGTCCTGCGCTTGCCGAGATCGATCTGATCGAAGGCGAAACCATCGCGCTTGATGATTTTTCAGCGCTGCCCTATACCGAAGCCTTCGACGCGATGGTGAATCTTTTCATCTCCGATTACGTCCTGACCGAGTTCAACAATGTGGATTTCCCCGCCATTGCTGAGGCGATTCGTCCGCGAGTCGTTGAAGCTGAGGCGAACGGCGATGCCGAAGCCTTTGCGCTGGCAGTCCGCGACTTCATCTGGGAGATTCCCGATGGTCACCTGGCTGTCAGCAGTCCGGTGCTGGACAGCCTGTTCGCCGCCGATACGCAGGGCGGCATCGGGCTGGCGATCCGTGACGTGGTGGACGACCCGGCGAACCTGCCCGCCTTTGACGATGTTCGGGCTGGGCGCACGATCGCCTTCTACGTCGTCGCTGGTTCGCCAGCGGCAGCGGCAGGTATCGAGGTTGGCAACGAAATCCTTGCCATCAACGGCGTCCCGATCGACGATTTTGTCGATGCGGCGACTGCCTGGTCAGGGCCTTTCAGCACGCCGTGGACAGAACGCCTCCAGAAGCTGCGCTATGCGACGCGCTTCTCCGTTGGCGAAAATGTTGAAGTCACCTTCATCAACTCGGATGGGGAAGAAGTCACTGCCGATCTGGTCGCCGTCGCCGAGCGGGAGAGCTTCTCGGTGACCTCGTTCTTCGCCGGCACAACCGGACTCGAACTGCCAGTTGAGTTTGAATATCTGCCAGACAGCGGCTATCTGGTCATCCGGGTGAACAGCTTCTCCGATAACGAACTGCTGACCGCGCAGCTCTGGGAACGCGCGCTGCGCATCGCCATCGACAATGCGCTGCCGGGCATCATCGTGGATGCGCGCATCAACGGCGGCGGCAATGGCTTCCTGGCGCTCAGTCTGGCGGGCTATTTCTATCAGGAGTCGTTCGAGTTCGACTATAACGGCAGCCGCGATCCGGACGGAGAGATCTTCATCGACACCAACCGCGCATCGCGCGTCTTCGCCGCGCCTGAGAACATTCGCTATGACGGGCCTGTTGCCGTGCTGGTCGGACCGGCGTGTTCAAGCGCGTGCGAAGGCTTCGCCGAGGCGATCGTGGGCACGGGACGCGGTGTGGCGGTGGGCATGTACCCATCGAACGGCATCTACGCTTCCCAGCAGGCTTTCCTCATGCCTGATGGCTTCTATCTTCAGATCTCGGTCAACATCTCGGTCTCGCTCGATGGCGACATCCTGATCGAAGGGGTTGGCGTGCAGCCCTCGGTGCGTGTGCCCGTGACCGAAGAGACGCTGTTTGCTGAAGGCGATCCGGTTCTTGACGCGGCGATTGCCTACCTGGACAGCGTGGCTTTCCCTGCGGCTGGCGTCTCCGACGGCGGCGAGATCGCGGCGGGCAGCTCGGTTGATGGCACTATCGCGGTGGGCGAGCGCATTCGCTATGTCCTGACGGCAGAAGCGGATGACACGCTGGTGATCAGTATTACCAATCCGGATGGACAGTTTGACAGTTATCTGCGAATCTATGATGCAGATGACAATCTGATTGCCGAAAACGATGATCTTCAGCCGGGGCGTAACTACAACTCGCGTGTGGATGGGCTGGCGGTCTCGGCAGGTGACGTGCTGATCATCGAGGTTGGGACGTATGCGGACAGCGGAGCGGGCGACTTTACGCTGACCGTCGAAATCGCGAAATAGACGGCGCACAGCGCGCCGACGATCATCAGGGCTGAGGCGCGGGCTGCCGCGTCCTCAGCCCGTCAACGGGCAGGTGCACCTCGCGCTGCGTGCTGGCGTTTCAGCGCGGGATGCGGCGAGGTGTTTGTCTCTGCCACAAGGAAGTATGGAATTCGTCCCCATCTGGCGGGCGATCGAGAAGGAGATCATGGATGAAAGCTGTTATCCTCGCCGCCGGACAGGGAACGCGGCTGCGCCCGGTCACGCTGACGATGCCCAAGCCGCTCGTGCCGGTTGCCAATCAGCCGCTGATCGCGTTTGCCATCGACATGCTGAAAAACGCGGGACTGCGCGAGATCGGGATCGTCGTCAACGACCTTGAGTCGCCGATCCGTGCGCAGTTGGGCGATGGCAGTGAACTGGGCGTCAGCCTGGATTACATCGTGCAGACGGAGCAGCTCGGTCTGGCACACGCTGTCGGCTTGTGCGAGGAATTTGTCGATGGTCAGCCGTTCTGCGTCTTCCTCGGCGATAACATCTTTCAGGACAAGATGCAGAGCCTGCTGCGCGAGTTCGAGCATTCCAGCGCGCATGCATCGCTGGCGCTGGGCGAAGTGAGCGATCCGACCCGTTTCGGCATTGCCGAGATCAGGGATGGCAACATCACCCGCGTGGTCGAAAAGCCGAAAGAACCTCCCTCCAACCTTGCCATTGCAGGCGTATATCTCTTCAAGCCGACCATCTTTGAGGCGATCCGCAACATCAAACCATCCTGGCGCAATGAGCTGGAGATCACCGACGCCATCCAGTGGGTGATCACGGCAGGCTATGATGTGCGCTCGTACATCCTGTCCGGCTGGTGGATCGATGCCGGCAAGCCTGACTCGATCATTCAGGCAAATCAGCTCGTGCTGGGCGATCTGCCATATTCCCCCGCGCCGGAAAGCCCGGATCAGATCATCGGCAAGTGCGATATCTCCCATCGGGTGCTGCTTGGAGAAAACAGCCAGATCATCGACAGCGTGGTGCGCGGGCCTGTGATCATTGGGAAGAATGTCGTGATCCGCAACAGCTATGTCGGACCGTACACCTCAATCGGCGATAATACCGTGCTTGAAGACAGCGAGATCGAAGCCAGCATCGTCATGAAGGGCTGCATCATCCGTTCGATTCCGGGGCGTATCGACTCCAGTCTTCTGGCGGATAATTCGCAGGTAGAAGCCGCGCGCCATGTGCCGGCGGCGCATAAGTTTATCCTGGCTGAAAACAGCTACGTCCAGCTCTGAGAGAGGGTTATCGGCATGTCCAAACGGGTTGAAATTCTCAGGGAACGCCTGGAGAAATCCCGCGAGTATCTCAATCGCGTGCTCGATGCGGTTGGAGATCGCTGGGAAACGCAGGTGTATTCAGATGGTGCGCAGTGGAATGTCCACCAGCTTCTGATCCACATCGCGATTGCCGATATCGGCATGCTGCGCAATATGCAGAGCATCGCACAGGGGATAGAGAGCGTGCCCGCCGATTTCGATGTGGAGCGCTATAACAGGCGCTCGGTTGAAAAACGCGCCGATATGACCGTCGAGGAAGCGCGCGCCAGCCTGGAGCGCTCCCGCGCCGCCACGGAAGAATGGCTGGCTTCCATCGACGATGACACACTGGAGCTTGCCGGACGCCATCCCAGCATGCAAATCCTGACGATCGCGCAGCATCTCAAGGTGATGTCGAATCACGAGCAGGATCACGCGCGCGATATCGCCAGCGTGCTTCAGATCGACGCATGAACGCCTACGGCAAGACCAGCGCGTTTCGCGTGATCGAGGAAACGCCGTTCAACGGCGGCACGCCGCTGAATGATGAGGCGATGCTCGAAAGCGCGCTGACGCCCAACGACCTCTTTTTCGTCCGTAATCACGGCGATGTGCCGGAAGTCGATCCTGAAACCTACCGTCTTCAGATCGACGGCCTTGTCGAACGGCCGCTCTCGCTGTCGCTGGCGGATCTGCGCGAACTGCCGCGCCGCACTGAAACTGCCGTGATGCAGTGCGCCGGCAACCGCCGCGTTGAACTCACGGCGCACCAGCCGATCTTCAATGAGCTGATGTGGGATATCGACGGCGTGGGCTGTGCCCGCTGGTCTGGCTGGTCGCTGGCTGATGTGCTGGCGCTGGCCGGGGTGCTGCCGTCTGCGCGTCATGCGGCCTTTGAAGGACTGGATCAGTGCGCGAAGGATGGCATTACGTTTCCATACGGCAGTTCCATCCCGCTCACGAAGGTGTCCGCAGCCGAGACGCTGCTGGCGGATCAGATGAATGACCAGCCGCTGCCGCCAGCGCACGGGTTCCCGCTGCGGGTTGTGGTTCCGGGGTATATCGGCGCGCGCAGTGTCAAGTGGCTGTCACGGATCACGCTGCAAGCTGATCCATCCGATAACTACTATCAGCAGGTCGCCTACACCACGCCGGAAGGGCACATGATCGGCGAGTATCCGGTCAATGCGCTGATTCAGACCCCGGCAGATGGCGAGGTGATCCCCGCCGGAAATGCTGACCGGGTTGATTTCCGCGGCTTTGCGCTGGTGGGTGGCGGGCGGGGGATCGCCCGTGTAGAGTACCGTGTCGATCAGGGGAACTGGATGCGCGCCGAACTGTCTCCGTCCGACTCGTCGTGGAGCTGGCATCGCTGGACAGCGGTCCTGCCCCCTCTGGAGCGCGGCGAACACGTGCTCCAGGTGCGCGCTGTCGATACAGCGGGTAATCATCAGCCCGCGGCGATCGAGGATGTCTGGTCGCCGAAGGGCTACCTGAACAATGCATGGCATACGGTGCGGGTGATGGTCAGATGAATATCTGTGTCTATTGTTCTGCCAACGATACGATCGATGCAAAATATTTTGCCATCGCCGGGCATCTCGGCGCTCGGATCGCCGAGGGCGGGCATCAGCTTGTCTATGGGGGAGCCAGCGTCGGGCTGATGGGGGCGGTGGCTCGCGCGGTACATCAGGGCGGCGGCAGGGTGCTTGGCGTGATCCCACAGAAGCTGATGGATCGGGAACTGGCGTATCGGAATGCAGACGAATTGATCGTGACCAAAGGCATGCGCGAGCGCAAGGCGATGATGGAAGCCCGCGCGGATGCCTTCATCGCGCTGCCGGGCGGGATCGGCACGCTGGAAGAAGTGTTCGAGATCATGACGCTGCGGTATCTGGGGATGACCGA
>SZPD01000534.1 GCA_030263515.1 Anaerolineae bacterium CFX9
GCCGCTGCGTGTTCGATCTCCTCGCGGTTAACCGGCGCGGCAAAGAGCTTGTCCTTCCACTTCTTGCGCACACTCTTCAGCTCAACATCGAGAATGCTTTTGCTGGGGCGCACCAGAGCAACAGCGATCAGAAAACCCGTCAGCTCATCAACAGCGACGAGCGTCTTTTCCATCCGTGACTCCGGCGCAACACCGGTGATTTCCTCAGCGTGGGACAGGATGGCGCGGATGATCACCTCCGGCGTGCCGCGTTCCTTCAGCAGATTCGTCCCGACAACCGGATGGCCGACCACGCTGATATCCGGATTTTCCTCATAGTCGAAATCGTGGAGCAGCCCAACGATCCCCCAAAGATCCTCATCTTCGCCGAATTGACGGGCGTAAGCGCGCATGGCAGCCTCAACCGAAAGCATGTGGCGGCGCAGCGAGTCAGACTGTGTGTGCTCTGTCACCAGCGCCCAGGCTTCTTCACGTGTCATCATGATATTTCTCTGCACTATCCCTGCTGAAAGACCCATACACTGATAGTCAGCGGCTCGCCGATCAGGATTTGACCGGGTGTCCTCAGCTCCCAGACGCCGGAAAGCAGTCCGAGCTGGCTGGTCGGCGTGCGTCCGCTGAAAACGATCGTCACTTCCTCACCAACGTTGACGCGGTTGCGGATGAAGATGTACGGCTGCGCGTCGAAATCCTCGCCGCTGACGTATGCCAGCGCTGTATTGCGTTCCCATGCGCATGTGCCGTTATTGAGCAGCGTGATCTGGCGGGCATAACGCTGACCCGCCACAAAATAATCACCGTCTGCCGGAGTCTGCTCGATGATGGCGTAGTTGAAATCGCACGCCTGAACCGTCGCCGTCTGCTGCTCATAGAACAGCGTTGCCTGAAGCAGCGTCAGGGTCACATCGATCGTGGCAGTTGGGGTGATCGACGGAGTCAGTGTGGCGGTTGGCGTATCGCTGGGCGTGAATGTCTGCGTCGGAGTCGGCGTCTCGGTCGCGGTCGGCGTCTGCGAAGGCGTCTGTGTATCGGTCGGCGTCTGGCTGGGCGTCAGCGTATCAGTCGCTGTCGAAGTCGGGGTCTCGGTCGGCGTCGCCGTCGGCGTTGGCGTCGGAGTGCTGGTTTCAGTTGGCGTTTCGGTTGCCGTGGGCGTCGGCGTCAGTGTGTCTGTCGCGGTCGGCGAGGCGGTCAGCGTCGGCGTTGCGGTCGGGGTCACCACGCCAACCAGCGGCAGCCATTCATCCCGCAGAGAGACCAGCGCGACGATCACACCCATCACGCCGATCGAGAGCAGCCAGAACCAGAACGGCACGGTTCCCCGTCGCCCTCCCCCACGGGCGCGCGCCCTTGTCGTTTCGTCAGTCGCGCGCGGATCGCCGCCATTCTGCACAGCGCGCATCTGACTGCTGATGTACTTGCGCTCCTCGGCAGGCAGCGGCGGCGTATCTTCCTCGGCGGCTGATTTACGGCGCTCGATCGGCACAGTGTTACGGTATTCCACCGGATCGCCGCGTTCGATACGCTCCAGATCAGCGATCAATTCCTGTGCCGTCTGATAACGGGCGTTGGCATCCTTCGCCATCAACCGGGCGATGACGGCATCCACATCCGGCGGGATTTCCGGGAACAGCGCCCGCGTCGCAGGAATGGGATCGTTCAGGTGCTTGAGGATGACGGCGACGGTTGTCTCGGCATCATAGGGAAGCCGCCCGGTCACCAGTTGATAGAAGATCACGCCGAGCGAA
>SZPD01000118.1 GCA_030263515.1 Anaerolineae bacterium CFX9
CTTCGCTTCAGCAGCAGCCGCGTCGCCAGCGCGGTGCAAATTCTGGCGCTCTTTCCGCTGTTCGTGCCCGGCGTCATCCTCGCGTTTGCGCTGATCCGCTTCCTCGGCACGCGCGGAACGCTGGACACGATCCTGAACACGTTCGGTTTCACAGGCTACCGCACGCCCTATCTCAAGCCCGATGCCATCGTCTTCGGCCTGGTGTGGGAGTCGATCCCGTTCACCGTTCTGGTGCTGACGGCCGGGCTGCGACAGGTCAGCGACTCTCTGATCGAGAGCGCGCGAGATGTCGGGGCGAATGCCTGGCAGATCTTCTGGCGCATCATCCTGCCGCAGATCACGCGCCCGGTGCTGATCGTCTTCTCGCTCAATTTTCTCGGCATCTTCGGCAGCTATACCATTCCTTATCTGCTTGGGCCTGCCGCGCCGCAGATGATGGGCGTTTTCATGCAGCAGACGTTTGGACAGTATCGCCGCCCGGATGATGCAGAGACGCAGGCAGTGATCACGTTCATCATCTGCGCCTTCGTCGGCCTGCTGTACGTTCGCACAGTTGCCAAGCAGCGGGCACGGGAGGAATAACGCCATGACAGCAATCACCTCAACGGGCGGTTCCTCGTTCTGGGCGACGACACGGCACAGTTTCCTCGCGATGATCAGGCGAGACGGCTTCGGGCTGCTGGCGCTGATTGTCCTCATCCTGGTCATTCTGGGCCCGCTCTATTCGGTCGTGCTGTGGGCATTTGCCGAGCGCTGGCAGTATCCTTCCCTCATCCCGCAGGAATTTGGCTTCACCTTCTGGGAACGCACCTTTGCGCGCGCCGATATCGTCAGAGCGCTGCCCTTCAGCATCGTTCTGGCGCTGGTTGTCACGCTCATTTCGGCGGTGATCTGCCTGCCGGCATCGTATGCCTTTGCCCGTCTGAAGTTTCGCGGGCGGCAGCTTCTGCTGCTGTCCTTTCTGGCAACCAACGCATTTCCGCGCTTTGGGCTGTACATCAGCATTGCGGTGATCTTCTTCCGGCTGAACCTGATCGGAACTGTGCCCGGCGTCATCCTGATCCAGCTCGTCAATACCCTGCTGCTCATGATCTGGATACCGACTGCGGCGTTCCAGGCGGTCGATCGATCGCTGGAAGAAGCAGCGCTTGATGTTGGCGCGTCGCCCCTGCGCGTTTTCGTCCAGATCACACTGCCGCTGGTCATGCCTGCGCTGAGCGCTGCGCTGCTGCTGACGTTCGTCAACACCTTTTATGAGGCGCAGGGGGCGCTGCTGATCGGTCTGCCGCGTGTGGTCACCATGCCCGTGCTGATGTATTCCCTGATCAACAGCCAGTTGATCGTCCAGTACGGCGCAATCGTCTCGCTGGTTCTGTGGGCCCCTTCCGTGCTGCTGCTGCTCGTGGCACAGCGGCTGCTGCGCGGCGGCTACCTGACGGCGGGCTTCGGCGTATAGGACAGGATTACCTTCGATGGCAACTCTCGATCTCGTTCAGGTCAACAAACAATTCGGCAGTGTCACCGCTGTCAACAACGTCAATTTCACGGTCGAAGATGGCGAGTTCATGTGCATCCTGGGTCCTTCCGGGTGTGGCAAAAGCACGCTGCTTCGGATGATCGCCGGTTTTGAAATGCCCACCCGTGGCGATATCCAGATCGACAAGCTCTCCGTCACCGGACTCAGCGCCAACCGCCGCCCCACCGCCATGGTATTCCAGAAATACACGCTGTGGCCGCATATGAAAGTCTCGGAAAATATCAGCTTCGGGCTTCAGCTCCGCCGCCTGCCCAAAGCAGAAATCAGGCGCAAGGTCGAAGAATCGCTGGCGCTCGTCAGCTTGTCCGGCTATGAGGATCGCTACCCGGCGCAGCTTTCCGGCGGTCAGCAGCAGCGCGTTGCGCTGGCGCGGGCGCTCGTGCTGGAGCCGAAGATCCTGCTGCTGGATGAGCCGTTCAGCAGTCTGGACGCGATTCTGCGCGTGCGCCTGCGCGAAGAACTCCGCCGCATTCAGCGCCGGCTGCGCATCACTGCCATCTTCGTCACCCACGATCAGGAAGAAGCGCTCACTCTGGCGGATCGCATCGCCGTCATGAACGCGGGGCGCATCGAGCAGATCGACGCCCCGTCCGAGATCTATGCCAGCCCGGCATCCCTGTTCGTGGCAGATTTCATCGGCGCGATGAATCTCATCCCCGGCACTATCGCCGATGGAAGGCTGAACGTCGGCGCGCTCTCCATCCCTGCGCCGGGCACGCTGGCCTCAGGCGGGGTGACCGTTGCGATCCGCCCTGAAGATCTGGTCGTCCTCGACGCACCGCATCAGGAAGCGTGGACGACGACGGTGGAGCAGATCAGCGATCTGGGGTATTACCGGCGCGCGCTGCTCGAAAGCCCGTCGATGCAGTCGCTCAAGGTGTACCTGCCCAAAGCCATCAGCGCGTTTGAAGGGGATACCATGGTCGTCTTCCCCCGCCGCCTGCTCATCTACCAGAACGGCGGAACGCCTGTCGAAATTGCGCGCCCAGTGCCAGAGGATGCCAGCATCCTCGTCGGCGCGTAGGATCCGTCACGACCACTGACCGATCAGCGGGGCGTGCGTCAGCAGGAAGCGATCGACCAGCTTTTCCGCCAGCGGATATGAGCCGACCAGCGGATGCACGGTCAG
This sequence comes from Anaerolineae bacterium CFX9, assembly GCA_030263515.1. GTDB lineage: Bacteria > Chloroflexota > Anaerolineae > Aggregatilineales > Phototrophicaceae > Flexifilum. Next base: position 2,667 of record SZPD01000118.1, read on the forward strand.
CGCCTGCACCGCCAGCGAACGATCCCGCTGGAGTATCGCCCGGACGGCGAGCCGTTCATACTGCTTGACCGTGCGCATCAGCAGCAGCCGATCTTCCGGTATCGCCCCGACGCGGATCGGCTGCACGCCGGCGGCATCCACCCAGCAGCCGATCTCGACCACATCATCATCTGCCATGCCATCGATCGCGCCGCGATTCGGGACATTCAGGCCGGTATAGTGGCGCGTATTGTTCTGGATCGCCTCGATGCACCCAAGCGCAACGGCAGCATAGCCTTCAGCATCTTCAGAAGCCTCCGGGCGCGCCTCACCCTCAGCGCGCGCATGCTGCATATACGTGCGGCTGCGCTGTGCCATGATTTCGTTGTAGAGCGCCAGCCCAAGCGCGGGATCATGCCTGACGGCGCGCAGCCGGGTCAGAAGCTGCGTGGTCAGGCGGAGCGTCTCTTCTCCGCGCGTCTCGCTTTTCGCCAGCAGCGCATGGAGCGCTTCATCGCGGTGGTAGAAATAGTGCAGATATTCGTTGAGATAGGCCTGCTGCCACTCACGCAGACCACGCGCGAACATGCTCATGTGTGTGCTCTGGATGAAACGCTCATCCCCCAGCAGCGCCGGAAAGACTTCCTCACCGCCGCTGCCATCAGGTTCAGGATCCAGCCGAACGCTCGGCGTCCATGAGAGATGGTTCAATCCGTAGACCGTATGCTGTACCCGCTCTGGCGGGACGCCCAGGTAATGGCAAACGGCGTTGCGCGCGCCATTGGCACTGTCGCAAATGCCGATCACCCGTTCAATACCGGAGTCATGCAGCGCCTGCGCCACCAGCCCGGCAGGATTGGTGAAGTTATACAGCCAGACTCGCGGCGCGCCGAGTTTAGCCGCCATCCGCGCATAGCGCAGAATGGCCGGGATGCTGCGCATCGCCATGGCAAAGCCTGCCGCGCCAGTCGTCTCCTGTCCCAGCACGCCCAGCTCAAAGCAAGTGCGCTCATCCAGCGCGCGCCCGCGTTCCAGACCGGGGCGGATCGCCGTGATGACGTGCTGTGCGCCGCGCAGTGCGGCGCGCGCATCGGTCGTCAGATGCACATCGAAGGTCGCCCTGCTGGCGATCTGCTGGCACAAGCCACCGATCAGGTCAAGTTTTTCGGCATCATTGTCCATCAGCCACAGCTCGGTCAGCCCCAGCCGATCGGCCCGGCTGATCAGCGCCGGGATCAGCCGCGGCGTGCGGACGCCACCCCCACCGATAATCGTCAGTTTCATCGTCTCATGACCTGCTCAAAAACAGCCATCATCCCCCTTCGTAACGCTCCCATTCCGAGCCGCGAATCGATCGAAGTGTCACCCATTCCTGCGACATCGGGATCAGCCCCAGCAGCCGGACGAGTTCACGCGCCGCCAGCCCCACAATGGCAGTATACGTCGGATACGCCAGTTCAAGATCGGCAAGCTGCTCGATGCGCATCCCGGCAGCCATGCCCGCCGCCAGCAGTTGAACAACCTCGACAGCCTGCTCGCCGACGACATGCCCGCCGAGAATCAAGCGCGTGCGCGGATCGACGATCAGCTTACAAAAGCCTGCGGTGCGATCATCGATCACGGCGCGGTCCAGATCGGCGTATGGCACGGTCGCCACCACTGCTTCTCCCTGCTGACGCGCCTGTTCCTCGGTCAATCCGACGCTGCCATATTCCGGATCGGTGAAGCCGCCGTGTGGAACCAGCCGGTGTACGATCGGGATACCGGGCGTCTGCATCAGCGCATTCTCAACCGCCACCCGCGCCTGCGAACCGGCGCTCTGCACCAGCATCATCTTGCCTGTGATATCCCCCGCCGCGTAGATGTGCGGCGCTGTCGTCTGGAGATAATCGTTGACCACGATATAGCTTCGCTCGCTGTGAACGCCCGCCGCGGGCAGGTTCAGGCTGCTGACATTGCCGGGCCAGCCGACCGCCATGATCACAGCTTCAGCGGCAATCGCCAGCGCCTGCCCTTCCACCTGCGTATGGACGAGATAGCCATCATCGGATTTTTCGACGCGCTCGACGCCCGTGCTGCCCGTGATCACCCGGATACCAGCGCGCTCAAATTCCTGGCGCATCGTCGCTGCCACCTGGGCATCCTCGGCGATCAGGATTCGCGGGGCCACATCAAGCAGGGTGACGCTGGAGCCAAACGCCTCGAAGATCGAGGCCAACTGACAGCCAGTAGCGCCGCTGCCGACCACGACCACGGAAGCGGGCAGCCTGCGCATCGACCAGACATCGCTGTGCGTGAGGGTATGCTCGCTGCCGGGGAAGTTCAGCCGGCGCGGGGACCCGCCCACGCACAATACGAAGCGTTCTGCCTCAAGCATCTGCCCGTTCGGCAGGCGCAGTGTATGCGGATCGACGAACGCGGCATTCCCGACCCCGCGCAGCGTGGTCACACCGACTGACTCCAGGTGGCTGATGAGCTGCTTTTTCTCCTGAAGGCGATAGATTACCGCCTGGGTACGCTCCATCACCTCGGCGAAGTTCAGCGTCGGCAGCGGACCTTCCAGCCCATACTCGGCAAACTGCTGCGCCTCACGCGCCAGCCGCGCTGTCCTGGCGAGGACACGAGTCGGCGCGCAGCCGTCATTGGTGCAGGTTCCGCCCAGCCGCCCGCGTTCCACCAGCGCCGTCGAAGCGCCAAGCTCACGCGCCCGCAGCGCAGCCGTCACACCTGCGGGTCCCCCGCCGATGATGATCACGTCGTACATGAGGGTGTGCCTCCGGCTCGATCAAGCTGTGTGTTGGCGGTTAGTTTACATCGAGGATGCGATTTTCCACCGCCATTGCGACCGCCTGCGTGCGGCTGGTTGTGCCGAGTTTGGAAAGAATGCTGCTGACATGATTTTTGACTGTCGAACCGCTGATATACAGGCGCTCGCCGATCTCGCGGTTGTTCAGCCCTTCGATCATCAGCGCCAGCACTTCGCGCTCACGCTCCGTCAGGTCATAGCCGATCTGCTTCGGTCGGGTGGTCGCGCTGATCAGCGCCTGCGCCGCTTCCGGAGCCAGCGTAGACTGGCGATCATGTGCGCGGCGGATGGCGCTGGCCAGTTCATTTCCGGAAATATTCTTGATCAGATAGCCGATCGCGCCCGCCTTGAAGGCTTTCTCGACATTATCATCATTGGTGAAGCTGGTCAGGACGATGATCTGCGTCTCCGGGCAGGCGGTGCGAATGCGGTTGGTCGCCTCGATCCCGTCCATGCGCGGCATCACCATGTCCATCAGCACAACATCGACACAATTCTGACGACACAGATCGACCGCCAACTGACCGTCGCCCACATCACCGACGACTTCCAGATCATCAAAGTCCTCCAGAAGCACGCGCAGTCCCTTGCGCACCATATCATGATCATCGACGATCAACACACGAATCTGGCTCATAATCCTCTATCCCTCCGGGGATGCTGTATGACGCTTGTTCCAGATCACGGTAATCTGTGTGCCGAAACTTGGTTTGCTTTCGATGGACAGCGTCGCGCCGATCTTGATGGCGCGCTCACGCATAATCCCCAGCCCCAGGCTGGTAGCAGCGATATCCTCAACCCTGAAACCGACACCATCATCGTGAATGCGCAGTTCGATGCGATCCTCATATTCCTTGACCGCGATGCTCACACGGGTGGCGCGTGCATGCTTTTCAATGTTGTTGAGCGCTTCCTGCGCGATGCGGTAAAAGGCGATCTGCACATCTCCCGGAAGCGCCTCCACATCATCGATATACATATCGAGCTTGAACTCGCGCCGGCTTTGCATCGGCTCAAGATACTGCTGAAAAAGCTGCTTCAGGCTGATATTGGCCATCGACTCCGGGCGCAGTTCCAGCAGCAGGATGCGCATTTCCGAGAGTGCCGTCAGGGTCAGGCGATGCGCCTCGGTCATCAGCTCAAAGGCGCGCTGTGGATCGCGTTCCCAGCGGCGCAGCGCCGACTCGGTCATCGCCGAACAGGTGAAGATCGTCTGGCTGACGGAGTCATGCAGATCGCGCGCCAGCCGCTGGCGTTCCTCGATGGCGGCGAGTTCCTGCGACTGGTGAAAGAGCCGGGCGTTCTGGATGGCGATCGCTGCCTGCTCTGCAAAGGCGTTCAGGCGCGCCACATCCTGCTCGCTGAAGGCGTTGGGCTGGTCGCTGTAGATATGCAGGTAACCGATCGTCTGATCCTGCAAGCGGATCGGCACGCCAGCGTAGGCGCGCGTATCGGCACGCGGGGCCACTTCTGACTCTGCCGGCGCGCTGCTCCGCTGCCGCGCGATCTGCTCTCCGCTGCTGTCGATCAGCGTGATCCGGGCGGTATCGTGTGGAACGACGCGCCCGATATTCTCCAGAATGCGATCGAGAACTTCTTCAAGATCAAGTGTGCTGGTCAGGACTGCGGTGATATCGCGCAGCGCATCCGAGAAGCGGCGCTGTTCCTGCTCGGCAAATTCAAGCCGCTTGCGCTGCGTGATATCCGTGTACTGTTCGATGCGCCCGCCGGCATACAGCCCGGCAGTGATCGGCTGGCTCCAGTGTTCAAGCCAGCGTTCTTCACGATTTTCGCCCGGCAAAACACGGCATTCAAAGCGATCGGTGAAGGAGTGCTGCGTATAGGCATCAGTCAGGCGGCGCACATAATCATCAGGGTCGGCAAAGATGCATTTCAGCACGCGGTCGATCAGCTCAAGCTTGTTCTGACCGAGAATTTTGCTGCGCTCCAGCCCGAAATAGCGCTCGGTCGCCTCATTACACCAGACGACGTTGAGATGCCTGTCGAGGATGATGACGGCGACGACTGAAGTCTCGAACACGTCGTCGATCAGTGAACGATACTCTTCCTCGCTGCGGCGGATGGCTTGCTCAACGCGGTAGCGCTCTACAGCGTAGTGAATGGCGCGCACGAGCAGATCGCCGGTGATGCTGTTCTTGACGAGATAATCCTGCGCGCCCGCCTGCACCGCCTGAATGCCGATCTGCTTGTCGTCAAAGCCGGTCAGCACGACGATCGGCACATGCGTTCCCGCCTGATGCGCCGTGCGCAGCGTCTCGACGCCGAAACTATCCGGCAGCGAGAGATCGAGCAGGATCAGGTCGTAGTCGGTTTGGCGAAGCCGGTTCAATCCGTCGCGCAGGGTCGATGCCACATCCAGGCTGAGCGCGCCATCATCGGCATCGCGCAGCATCTCGCGGATCAGGCGCGCGTCCCCCGCGTTATCTTCGATCAGCAGAATATGCAGCGAGGCATCCATGACAGGGTTATTCCGGTGGAAGCTTGACGATGCTGAACCAGAAATTCTGAATCGACCGCACGATAGCGATAAACTGCGACAGATCGACCGGTTTGGTGATGTAGCAGTTGGCATGCAGGTTGTAGGTGGCGAGGATATCGCGCTCATCATCCGAGGTCGTCAGGATGACCACAGGAATGCGGCGCAGATCCTCATCCGACTTGATCTCCTCAAGCACTTCGCGCCCATCCTTGCGGGGCAGGTTCAGGTCGAGCAGGATCAGGTCAGGACGCGGGGCATTGGCATACTGCCCCTGGCGGCGCAGATAAGCCATCGCCTCAACGCCATCGCCAACCACGTTCAGGTTGTTATGCAGCTTCGAGTCCTTGAACGCCTCAATAGTCAGCCGAACATCGCCCGGACTGTCCTCTACCAGCAGAATATCGATCTTCTCCATGCTTCACACTCCTCACAATGACTGCCGAGGCTGACCTCAGCCCGGATGAATTCGCCCGGCGCGCTGCGTGAATTTATGATGAATTACCATGTTCGCGCAGGCAGGGTGAAATAAAACGTCGAGCCTTCTCCCACTGTAGACTCCGCCCAGATACGCCCGTTATGGCGCTCCACCACTTTCTTGCACATCGCCAGCCCGATCCCGGTTCCTGAATACTCATCCTTGGCGTGGAGCCGCTGAAAGATGATAAAGATTCGCTCCAGGTATTCGGATGCGATGCCGATCCCGTTATCGCGCACCGAGAAGAGCCACTCGCGCCCGCGACGCTCGCAGCCCACATGAACGACAGGCGCTGCCTCTCCACGATACTTGATGGCATTGCCGATCAGATTCTGCATCAGCAGCGTGAGCAGATTTTCGCTGCCCATCACATCCGGCAGCGCGTCCGCAGTCACCTGCGCGCCGGATTCCTCAATGCCGACTTCGAGATTCTGTATCGCCTGTTCATAGACTTTCATCATGCTGACGCGCGTGAACTCCCGATCATGGCTCTGGACGCGAGAATATGCCAGCAGATCGTTGATCAGATTTTTCATGCGCGAAGCGCCATCCACCGCGTAACCGATGAATTCGCGCCCATCATCATCCAGAAGCTCAGCATACCGCCGCTCCACAAGCTGAAGGTAGCTGGTGATCATCCGCAGCGGCTCCTGCAAGTCGTGCGAGGCGACGTAGGCGAACTGCTGAAGCTCCTCATTGGAACGCTGAAGCTCCAGCGCGCTGCGGGCGCGTTCTTCCTCTGCCTGGCGGCGGGCGGTGATATCCATCAGCACGCCGCACGCGCCGATGAGTTCGCTGTCAGGGCCGCGCAGCGCGGTCATGTGCGCTTCGACGGGCACGAGATCGCCATCCTTGTCCACCACACGAAATTCGATCGTCCCCGGCTCGCCGCTTTCCAAGATGGCGTTCATCCCGCTGAGGGCCGTATCCCAGTCTTCGGGGTGAATGATCCTGCGCCAGAAGCCGGGTGTCGTCCGCCATTCGTCAAGCGTATAGCCGAGCAGTTCCGGGGCATAGCGGCTGACATAATCGAAGAGATGAGCATCATCTCCGGGATGCCCGCGCCCCTCCCACACGATCCCCGGCACATTATTGAGGATCGTCTCCAACTGTTCGCGCTGGGTGGCAAGCAGCCGAGTCAGGCGGACGCGCTCGGTGATATCGATGCCAGATGGGATGAGAAATTCGACCTGACCCTGCGCATCGAAAACCGGCGCAAGCATGAAATCGATGGTGATCAGACGGCGATCGCGTACCAGCACCTGCACATCATAGCGGACGATCTCGCCAGCCGCTGCCCGCCGGATGGCATCGCGCAGTTGTTGCTGCACGGCTTCCGAATGCGACCACCAGTACGTCTGGTCAAACCGCCGCCCGAAGACATCCACCGCCCGCAGATCGGCCGCCTCAAGCGCCGAGCGGTTGGCTTCGATCAGCGTGCCGTCCGGCTTGAGCACGCCGACGAATGCCGCCAGATTATCCAACACCTTCTGAAGGCGTTCCTGCGTGGCGCGGCGCAGCGAATCCAGCTCATGCCGTTCGGTGATATCGCGAAAGACATTGATCGCCATCACCGGCTTGCCATCCTTGTCGAAAATCGGTTTTGAGCGGATCGTCAGCCAGCGCTCTCGCCCTTCCCTGAGCAGACGAAAACGCGCCGTCAGCTCGCTGCTCACACCGCGCCTGAGCGCGCTGGCGGTGGGCAAAGTCTCCGGTGTGATGATTTCCCCTGATTCTGTTTCCAGCGTAAACATGCTGCGCAGTTCTTCTTCCGGCAGGGCCAGCATCGCTTCGACCGTGGGGAAACCGGCAATCCGCGCAACAGCCGGGTTGACGAAATGCAGCTTGCCGCTGCTGTCCTGCGCAGAAACGCCGTCATCGAGGCTGTCGAGCAGCGCCTGAAGCTGTGCTTTGGAGGCGACCAGCGCACGCTCTGAGCGCAGGCGGCTTTCCTCGATCCAGCTCACCAGAAATGAAAATACCAGGAAGACCAGCATGAAGAAGATATCTTCCCCTACGGTCAGCACCTGATACAGCGGCTCATTGAGGAAGTAGTCTGCCAGGATGACCGAAAGCAGCGCAGTGAAAACCCCCGCCGAGATGCCGAAATAATAAGCGGAGATGACGACCGCGCTCAGCGAGAAGAACATCGTCCGCCCATGCGTCCACGACTGGAGGATCACAGCAAGCGTCAGCGCTACCAGCGCGAGCAGCACGCTGATTCCGTAAGCGCGGGCAGCGCGTTTCAGGCTGTCGATCTCCAGGCTGCGGATTTTCACGGGTCAATCCTTACATGTTCAATTTCGGAAACGCCCTGGAAGGCGGGCGACTGTGCATTATGGCACAAAATGGCACAAAACGAGCTTTTCTCTCAGAGATACCATTTACTGATGATCGTCATCTTGAGAGATGCGCCGCAGATTGCCATGCCCTGATCGGGGGGATCATCCATAGGTCAGGTGGGGGAAAATTTCGCTTACGTTCATTCATATACCCACCTGACCCAGATCGAAATACGCCAGATGGTGCATCTGCCCGCTTCACAAGTGATTTATTCTGAAAACATCGACCGAGCGTAACCGTCCACGGCGCAGCCCGGAACATCTTACTGGAAACGCTGGCGCTGTGGACACGAACCTTCACATCTTTACTACAAAGAGGAGAAATCACAATGGGTCACGATCATAGCGGTGTCTGGGATCAGATCGTCGGCAAGTGGAACCAGCTCAAGGGTGAAGCGCGCGTTCAGTGGGGCAAGCTCACGGACGACGATATGGAGCAGATCGCCGGCGAACGCGACAAGCTGGTCGGCAAGATTCAGGAACGCTACGGCATCGCCCGTGAAGAGGCGAACCGCCAGATCGATGAGTGGGCAGAACGCCTCAAGATCTAGCCGCAAGGTTAGTGATAAACTGTTACCCCGAATGGGGCACTTCTCTCCCCCAACAGCAGCCGCTCGAATGTGAGCGGCTGCTTGTTTTTTCAGCCAGCATCCACCACCTGACCTATACTCACCCCTCCCAGAGTGCCTACCCGAAGATCCTCTCAGCGCCGGATGCGCTGAATGCAGATCCAGCATACGATCAGGGTCATATAACGACGACCACGCGGCACTTTCGCCGACGCGGACACTCTTTCTGAAGGAGATAGAATGATGAACGACCGCATCTACTACAGCCGTGAAGCCGAAATCCGTGCCGGTCAGCAGCGCATGATGCTGGCAGTGTCTGTCCTGCTTCTGGGGGCAAGCATCGGAGCCGTGATCGCGCTGCTGTTTGCGCCGCGCAGCGGCGAGAATATCCGTGAGGCGCTGGCGGAGCAGATCAGCCAGACCGTCGAAAGCGGACGCCACACCACCGAGAAGGCGCTCGAAAATCTCCAGAAGAAGATCGAGCATATTTCCTAGTTATACGGAGCTGAACGCCCCATGTCCCTGATACGCTTCCTGGTCAGACGACCGCTGCGAACCTTTTCGATCGCCCGTCGTGTCATCCGCTTCCTCTACTCGATCGGTCTGCTCACGGCGGTCGTCCGCCTGCTGATGCGCCGCTCGACGAC
>SZPD01000535.1 GCA_030263515.1 Anaerolineae bacterium CFX9
GTGTATGGTATCGGGTTTTTCGTTTCTTGTCACATACTTTCACCCCTCTGTGATAGGCACGTTTGTGAAAACGCTCATCGTAGTCAGCGGCGGTGACGCCCCCGGAATCAACGCAGCTATCGGGCGTTTCGTCCGCCTGGCAGAAGACAATGGACATGCAGTCGTCGGCGCAGATGGCGGATTTCCAGCCGCCATCCACCAGCCCCTCCGCAGGCTCACCAGCGGAGAATTAGCGCCGCTTGCCGGGCTGGCCGGTTCGATCCTCGCTTCCAGCCGCGAACCGATCCTTGCTGAAGACTCCGCCCGGCGTCTGCTGGCTGAACGTCTGGCAGCCGAAGCTGTTGACAGCATCCTGCTGTTTGGCGGAAACGGCACACTGCGACACATTCCCCCTCTGCTAAATGCGCTGGGGATTCGTTGTGTCTCCATCCCCACCACGATCGATAACGATGTCCGGGGCACGGAACGCACGCTGGGCTTCGACTCCGCGTGCAACTTTGCCTACCAATCCGTCGATGGCGCGCTGGCTACCGGCTATGCCCTGCCGGGACGGATCTTCACGCTGGAGACGCTGGGAGGAAGCTGTGGCAATCTGGCGCTGTCGGTGGCGCATGGTTCAGGCGCGCATGCCGTCCTCGTGCCAGAAGTCCCCTACACACATGACTGGCTGGCGGAAAGGGTAAAGGCGGCGCTGAAACGGGATCGTTTCGCGCTCGTCGTCCATTCTGAAGGGATCGCCGAGACGCGAGAACTTCCCGATCTGCTGCACAGACTGACGGGCACACGGGTACGGGATATCCGCCTGGGGCACGCGCAGCGCGGTGCTAAACCCACCCATATCGACCGCACGCTGGCAGTCGAAATGGCGATGATCGCCTATCACAGCCTGCTCAGCGGTGTTCGGCGAGCGGCCGTGATCGTCCGGGATGGTAAGACACAGCGTTATGATGACGATCTTAATCTGCTGCCGGAAGCAGCATTCGACGAAGCGCGCTATCGAGAGATCAACAACGGATGAGGATCATCGCAGTTGATTTCGGCGGAACGCGCACCCGCGTTGCCCTGTTTGCAGCCTCAGCTTCCGGCATCGGGATGCTGCGGCGCGCAGAAATGCTGTCACATGTGAACGATCCGGCCGCCGAAGTTATCAACCGCATCATTCAACTGGCAAAAACGGTCACTGATGATGAGCCTGTTGAGGCGATCGGCGTCTCAGCGCCGGGCCCGCTCGACCCGGCAAACGGCGTCATTCTGCATGCCCGTACCCTGCCCCACTGGCAGAATATCCGCATTGGCGAACTGATCGCGCGCGACTTCGGAAACCCACCCTGCTTCGTCGAAAATGACGCCAATCTGGCAGCGCTGGCAGAATTCAGCCGCGGCGCTGGCAAAAACTGTGACCCGATGGTCTACCTGACACTCAGCACAGGCATCGGCGGCGGGCTGGTGATCGGCGGGCGTCTTTTCCACGGCTGGAGCGGGCTGGCGTGTGAACCGGGACATCAGGTGTTCCCTCAGGCAGATGGCAAAATCCGGTGGCTTGAGGAACTCGCTTCAGGCACGGCGCTGGGGCAGCTTGCGCGCCAAAGACTGGCAAATTCAACGACGCAAAGCGTCCTGCGAAACCTGCCGCCTCATGCCATTGACGGAAAAGCCGTCGGTGAAGCGGCACAGTCCGGGGATGCATTTGCGCTCTCCATGATCCGGGAAGCCGGTCAGTGGCTGGGTATGGGATTACTCA
>SZPD01000119.1 GCA_030263515.1 Anaerolineae bacterium CFX9
CCCCGGCTGGCAGGCTTAAGCTCGGTGCGGATCAGACCTGCCTTTTCCAGCAGATTGATGTGCATGGTCGCTGTGGAAGGCGGCATATCCAGCTTGTCGGCGATCTCGTTCACGCTGGCGATATGCCCGCCGAGATAACGCAGAATTTCCAGCCGCTTATCAGACGCCAGCGCCTTGAGGATTTCTTCAAAGTCGTGCTCTGCCTCGGCGCTGTCCATATCGATGGAAAGAAGACGCCCCAGACCGTTTGGCAGTTCACCAGGTGAAGGTATCATCAATCTTTACCAGAAGCCCTTATGAAACATATTTTCCTGTTTAATACGCTTGCTGGCTGCCACTTTTGGACAGCTTTAAGCCCAAATTTCACAAGCGGCACATATTTTGCTGTTTCATTACATAAAGAGTAGGATCAGTTGCAATCCTTGTCAAGATTGTGCAGCCTGTCACAAGATCACCGGGAGGCATCCGGGCAGCCATGAACACCACACCCACCTATACCAACCCCGTCTATTCAGGTTACTTCGCCGATCCTTTCGTCCTGCTGCATGAGGGGCGCTATTACGCCTTCGCCACAGCGCCAGCCCAGGCAGACGGGCGTGAGTTCGCGCTGATGATCTCCGATGATCTGATCCACTGGACTCCGCAGGGCGGCGCGCTGGAACCTGTGCCGGGCGGCGTGCAGTACTGGGCCCCGGAAGTTGCCTGTCATGACGGTATCTTCTACATGTACTACTCAGCACAGGGGATTGAAGGGCGCGACCATCAGCTTCGCGTAGCGCTGAGCGCGCAGCCCGAAGGTCCCTACAGGGACAGTGGGCGCGTGCTGACGCCAAATGATCCCTTCACCATCGATGCGCATCCCTTCTGCGCGCCGGATGGCACGTGGTATCTGTTCTACTCGCGCAATTTCCTGACCTCTGACGGAGATTTCCGCGTGGGAACAGGAATCGTCGTTGATCGGCTCAGCGATATGCTGACGCTGGCGGGCGATCCCCAGGTCGTCATCCGCCCACATGCCGACTGGCAGATCTTCGAGCCGCAGCGCCCGATGTACGGCGCTATCTATGACTGGCACACGATCGAAGGCGCGGCGCTGCGGATTCACGATGGAAAATATTACTGTTTCTACAGCGGCGGCGCGTGGGAACGTGAAAATTATGGCGTGGCATATGTCGTGGCCGATCATCCGCTGGGCCCCTATCAGCGACCTGATATTCCGCCGGGCCCCCTGCTGAAAAGCGTGCCGGGGCATGTCATCGGCCCCGGACACAATTCCTTCACCACAGCGCCGGATGGCAGCGAGATGATCGTCTATCATGGCTGGGATGCCGCCATGAGCGCGCGCCAGTTGAGGATCGATCGTCTGACCTGGGACGGTGTGCGCCCGGTGCTGCATGGGCCCACGTTTACGCCCCAGCTCGCGCCCTGGCTCGCGCGCTGAACCCGGCAGATCAGTCCGCGCTCACACAAGGCTGACGCATTTCATGTCCGTCATTAAATTTCCCGGTGGATCTCGACATGACCGCTGTGATCTGGCATAAACGCTGCGGCATTCTCGATGAGCATGTCTCACAGCAGATCAGGAGGTGATCATCATGAACAGAATCGGCATTTACTATGCCTACTGGACGCGCGAGTGGGACGCAGATTTCCATCCCTATATCGACAGGGTGGCAGATCTGGGTTTTGATGTGCTGGAGATCAACGCCGGTACTGCTGCCCGTATGACACCGGCTGAACGTCGGGAACTTCGGTCGCACGCGGCTGACCGGGGCATTACCCTGACTTACTGTATCGGTCTTGCGCCCGACTGTGATATCGCCTCACCGGAGACGCAGGTTGCTCAGCGTGGAGAAGCCTTTCTCAACCAGATTTCGACCGCAGTCGGCGAGATGGGCGGCGGCAAGGTCGGCGGTATCCTGTACGGAGCCTGGCCGATGACGCTTCCGGCAGGCGACACGGATCGCAGACCTTACCTGGAACGCAGCATCAGCATCATGCGCCGCGCCGCCCGTGTGGCAGCCGATCACAACGTCATCTTCAATCTTGAAGTGGTCAACCGTTTTGAACAGTTTCTGATGAACACCTGCGCAGAAGGCATCGACTATCTCAATGCTGTGGGGGCGAAAAACGTCCGGCTGCTGCTGGATACGTTTCATATGAACATCGAGGAAGACTTCATCGAGGAAGCCATCCTGCGGGCAGGGGATCACCTGGGGCATTTCCATATCGGCGAGAACAACCGCATGCCGCCCGGCTATGGCAGCATTCCCTGGACGCGCATTGCGGCCGCCCTGCGCAAGATCGGCTATACCGGCGACGTGGTGATGGAACCCTTTGTGCAGCCGGGCGGTCAGGTCGGCGCTGATATCCGCGTCTATCGTGACCTGAGCGCCGGTCTTGACCTGGATAGTGAAGCCCGGAAAGCGCTGCACTTCATGCGTGGGGTGCTGAAGTAGCCTGCGCACCCCTCAGTGACGAAACATGCGCACGGCAGAGATGATAAGGACGATACCCAGCAGAAGCTTGAGGAAAGCGGCAGACACGATCCCCACCAGCACCCCTCCGATCAGCGCGCCGATGATCGAGCCAGCGCCCATCGGAGCGACTGTCTCTCGCAAGGGAGCGCGATCGGTGAATGCGTCGCGCCGGGCATAGCGAAACAATCCGACCATAATCGTGGGCAGGCTGATGATCAGGCTGGCAGTTCCGGCTACCTTGACATCCGCGCCAAAGGCAAAGATCAGCGTCGGGATGATCAATTCCCCGCCTGCCACACCGAGCATGCTGCTCACCAGCCCGATCAGCAGACCGAACAGGACGCCCGCCCCCGCGCGCCATACCACTTCAGCAGGGATAAATCCACTGCCTTGCAGGGGAAGAAATGCCTCAACGATCAGCAGCCCGCCGATAGCCAGCAGAAAGAGGCGTATCGTCGCTTCCAGCCAGTGTTCTGGAAGTCGGCTGGCAAGCGACGCGCCCGCCGCGGCAGAAATCATGGCTCCGGCGATCAGGGCTGTGATCGGCACGGCAAGCTCGCTGAGGGCATTCATCGGCAGTGCGCCCGCGCGGATCAGCAGCGAAGCGATCACGGTGATCAGGCTGATCGAGAGGTTGAGCGGCACTGCCTGCCTGGCAGAGTAGCGCAGCACGCTCGCCAGCACCGGCAGGCGAAACTCCGCGCCGCCCAGACCGATCAGCCCGCCCAGCACGGCAATGGGGACGGCAAACAGAAATGCTGTACGCCTGTGATCAGGGCGATTTTTCACTGAATGTACTCCCATAGCGGCGCGGGGGTTTGCGGGATGCTGCGCCAAGCCGGTAAACCAGCCACAGGCCGGTGAATGCCAGCGAAGTCATCATGAGCACCATCAGGTTGGCATCGTCATAGCGGCGCGCCTGCACCGCATCGTAAATTGCCAGCGGCAGGGTTTGGGTGCGCCCCGGAATGTTGCCCGCGACCATCAGTGTTGCGCCAAATTCTCCCAGTGCGCGCGCTGTACTCAGAATGAGACCCGCAAGGATGCCACGTCTGGCGATAGGCAGCGTAATATACCACCACACCTGCCACTCTGCCGCGCCATCCACACGCGCCGCCTCCTCCTGATCGGGTTCCACTTCCTCAAATGCCGCCCGCGCCGTCTGCACCATCAGCGGAAGCCCGACAATCATTGAAGCGATCGCCGCCGCCTGCCACGTAAACAGCAGGTTGAGATTCAGCCGCTCCACCAGAAAGCTGCCGCGCCCCAGAACAAAAAGCAGATAATAGCCGACGACCGTGGGCGGCAGGACGAGAGGCAGATAGATGATCGTTTCGAGCAGCAGCTTGCCGCGAAACGAAACCCGTGCCAGCAGCAGCGCCAGCGCCAGCCCGATAATGAGAATGCCGATCACCGCGGTTCCGGTGACTTGCAGCGAAAGCCAGAAAGGCTGCCAGTTCATGTGATCGGCTCTTCGCCGGGCAGGATAAAGCCGTAGCGCCGCATGATTTCGCGCCCTGCCTCACTGTTGACAAACACGGCAAACTGCCGCGCTTCTGTCTCGTGCGCTGTGCTGCTGACGACCGCAAGCGCCTGATCGAGCGGATTGTGAAGTTCTGCCGGAATCAGCGCGTAACGTCCGTCATCGCCCGCTGCAATGCTCAGAGACAGCGCCACAATCGCCACGTCTACATTGCCTGTTTCAGCAAATTGCAGCGTCTGGGCGACATTTTCGCCCAGGATGAGCTTCGGCTCCAGCGCTTCCCACAAACCCGCCGATTCCAGGGCTTCGCGCGCGGCGACTCCGTAGGGAGCGTGTTCCGGGTTGGCAATCGCAATGCGGGTCACCTCCGGCTGCATGAGATCGTCGAGCGTCTCAAAATTCAGCGGGCTGTCTGCGCGCGTCCACAAGGTGATCCGTCCCTGAGCATAGAGCGCCACCGTCTCCGAAATCACCAGCCCATCCTGCTCCAGCTCGGCGATGTAAGACTGATTGGCGGCTGCAAAAACGTCTACCGGCGCACCCTGCGCGATCTGCTGGGCAAGCTGCCCGGTGGAGCCAAAGTTAAAAACAACCTCAATGCCGGTTTGCTGGGTGAAAAGCGTTCCCAATTCCTGAAATGCAGGTGTGAGATCGGCTGCCGCGGCGACGATCAGAGAGACGCTGTCAGACATCCCTGACGAGACAGGCGGATTATTGGCGGATGTTGAAGCTGCTGGCGGATCAGCGCTGGCGCAGGAAACCAGCACAAACCCAACGAGCGTGAAGAAAATGGTCAGGCGCAGTTTCATCAACGAAATTCCTTCCTTTAAACCCAGCGCTTAATGTCACCAGTCGCCCTTAATCGGACGGCATGAGCACACTCTGTTCGATCCAGCCCAGCACCGCTTCAAGCTGACGGATAGCCAGCTCCAGTGCGAGCTGATCAATGGCAGTTTCGACGTGCTGACGCTCCTCAGCAAGCCGTTCCAACTGCGCCAGGCATGCTGCATGCTGATGACGCGCAATCGTATCCGGCGGAATACTCAACTGATGGGCGATGTAAAGGCGGCTCAGAAATTCGACCCGAATGCGCCGGATACTGGCTGATGGCTGCGGCATGAACAGCCATTCCTCCAGCCGGGTCTTGCCTGATGGCGTTAACGTATATTCTGTGCGCGGCGGGGCATTTTCTGAGGCGATTTCGGTCCCGGCGATCCAGCCTTCGCGTTCCAGCCGCTTCAGCACAGCGTAGATCTGGCTGGTGCTCAGCTTCCAGACGCGGCCAAGCTGCTGTGGGCTGCGGAAACATTCCAGCAGTTCATAACCGTGGCGATCGCGGACCGCCAGCAGTCCGAGAATGGTTTCATCAGGGGTCAGGGAACTCATATCGACCTATTCTATCATGGAATAGCAGCAGGGCAAATAGCTGTCAGAAGAAGTTCTCAATATCGGGAAGCTGTATTGCCTAGCCGTCCGGATAGAACTCGGCAATATTCTGACCGTCGATAAAATGATGTTCCATGTAGACGGCCGGAGGAAGCGGAGCGCCGCTCAGAATGCGCAGTGCGATCTCGATCAAGCGCTGACCATACAACTCCGGGAAAAACGCCGTTGAGCCGATCACAGGCGAGTGTGGATCGCGGATTTCAGCGCGGATCTGCCGGTCAGCTCCCTGCCCGACAATCGCTGTATTGGCAAAACCCAGCTCGCGCACCGCCTGAAGCACCCCGATCACAGCATCATCATTAAAGCAGACAAACGCCACCCGACTGATGGGGGAAAGCTGGCTCAGGACAGGCAGAACGTGCGTGTAGCTGGTCTGCGCGGCATTGCCGCTGTCAACGAAGATCAGCGCGTCATCCGGGATCGTCCCGATCATTTCTTCCAACCCGCTGAGCTGTCCCTGAATACGCGCGCCCGGCAGCGGCCCGGCACGACGCTCCTCCATCACGACCACGTAATCGACCCGGCTGTCCCAGTGCGCCCGAATCCACTGCCCCAGCGCGCGCCCCGCCATACTGCCCGCGGTAAAGTTATCGACGCCGAAATAGGTTGCGCCCACCATCGGAATATCAACCGCAATGACCGGGATCTGATGCTGCTTGAACTTGTTCATCAGCACATTGCCTGCAAGCTCATCGATCTGATACTCGATCACGAGGTCAACGCCGCGGTTGATAAGTTCGTCTGCCAGGCGGATAGCATTCTCGCCATCCAGATTGTTATCGACATAGATAATGTCCAGCTTGTCGCTCGCTTTCGCTGCTCGTTCCAGCCCGCGGCGAACATCAATCGAAAACGCAAGTTCCTCGCTGAGATTGGCAAACCCAATCCTGTAGTGACCGTTGGTATGATATTGGGGCATGAGAGACTGCACAGACGACTCGCCACAGATCGTCAGGGCGATGTTCGAATGGCGCAGCGTCTGCATCATTTCAGGCGAAATTCCATCATCCGTCACCAGATGGGTGATATCGCTGACCGCCGCAAACGACTTCAGTCCAACCCGCCCGAACTTGCTCGAATCCACCAGTGCCACCACCTCTGAGGAGGACTGAAGCACCTGTCGTTTCAGGTTCGCTTCTTCGAGGTCCGCTTCCATCAGTCCAGTTTCCATCGAAAAGCCAACGCACGAAATGAAGGCCCGGTGAATGCGCAGACCCTTCAGGATGTCCTGCGCGATATCGCCGGTCACCGCCAGTCCATCCGCGCGCAGATGACCGCCCAGCAGGATAACCCGTTTGGTCGGGTCGCTGTTCAGCAGGCGCGCCGTCTCAATATGATTGGTCACAATCGTGATGTCCTGCCGATCAGCCAGGAACGTCGCCATATGATAGGCGGTCGTACTCGCATCCAGCAGGATCACGTCACCATCTGCCACAAGCTCGGATGCCCAGCGCGCCATCTTCTTCTTGGACTCCGCATTGCGATGCACACGGGAATCGAACAGGGGCAGCATCATATTGCTGCCATTGAACGGAATTGCTCCGCCGCGTATGCGTGTGAGCAGACGCTGTTCCTCAAGAGCGGTCAGATCATTGCGGATCGTGCCTTCAGACGCATCCAGCGATTGCGCAAGCTCAGTAACGATGACTTTTCCATGCTCCTTCAGGCGCTGAAGGATGAGCTGCTGACGTTCATAGGTATTCATGCGGTCGTTTCCACTCGTCCCGAATTGCTCTGATTATAAGATACAGGCAGAAATTTGACACTTTTTGTTGAAACAGATATATTTCAACAAGTTTCAACAATTTTCACCAACTTTCAACAATTGTTCTGCGTGTAAGCAGTTTCACAGCGGTCAGCGAGAGGAGGGAAATACAGTATCAAAGGGGAAAAATTGCGTTTTCGTCAGCATTAACGAATTTGTTTGTAAGGAGACCCGTCATGACTTCAAGATCTGCCCTTGTACGCCTGCTTTCACTGCTGACTCTCGCCGCCCTGATCGCTTCAGTTCTGCCTTTCAGCCTGGGGATTGCCTTTGCTCAGGATGGAGACTGCCCCACCGCCAAAGACAGCTACGTCATTGGCTTCGCCAATCTGACAGAGGACATTGTCTTCACGCAGCTCGTTCGTGAAGGCATTCTGGAAACTGCGGAAGCGCTCGGCAATGTGGAAATCGTCCTCGCAGATAACCGGCTGGACGGCGCAACCGCCCTCGCCAACACTGAAAACTTCATCACCCAGGGCGTGGATGCGATCATCCACTTCCAGACGGATGAGGCTTTCGGCAATGTGATCATGGCGCGCGCCCGCGCTGCCGGCATCCCGGTTTTTGCCATCGATATTCCGATGCCCGGCGCAACATTCTTCGGCGCTGATAACTATTATGCTGGTCAGTTGGCAGGTGAGGCCCTTGCCGAATGGGTCAACGAAAACTGGGATGGGCAGGCGGATGCCATGCTGATCCTTGAACTGCCGCAGTCAGGCCCCATTCCAGCGGCGCGTATGCAGGGTATGGAAGAGGCTTTTCAGGAAAATGTCGAGACTCCGGTTCCGGCTGACATGATTTTCCGGCTGGACAGCCAGAATACCCAGGAAGAAGCCTTCCGTGTCGTGAGTGACACCCTGCCCGCTATCCCGGCGGATGCCCGCATCGTCGCCGTGACGATCAACGATGGCACAGCCCTGGGCACGATTGCCGCGGTTGAAGCCGCAGGACGCGCCGAAAACCTGATGGTCGTGGGGCAGAATGCCGATCCTTCCGGACAGGAAGAAATGATCAAGGAAAACAGCCGTTACCTGGGCGCTACTGCCTATTTCCCGGAGAATTACGGCGCGCAGCTTCTGCCAGAGGTGATCGCCACGCTCGAATGTGAACCGGTTCCCCCGTCCATCTTCATCGAGCACGTGTTCGTCAGCGCGGAAAACGTCTGCGATTTCTATCCTGAGAGCTGGCCGGATTACTGCGCTGAATAAACCGCTTTCGGTTTCGCGACTGATATAACCTTCGTTCGGGTGTGGAAGAGCGATCTCGCCTTCTGCACCCGAACACGGAACTGTTTTCTTTCTGTGGGAAATTTGTTACCAGAAGATAATCCTCCATGTCCTTGGGTTTTCTGAACGCCGGGCGGGTACGCTCGATCACAGGCAGCCGTGACAGCCTGACGATTGTCAGCCTCTTCATCAGTTTGCTGGTGCTGTGCCTGTTCTTCGGCTCACAAACGCCGTTTTTCTTCACTCAGGCGAACCTGGAGACGCTCACCCGAACGATTGCCGTGGTCGGCATCACATCGATCGGCATGACGCTGGTGCTGATCTCCGGCGGCGTTGATATCTCGGTAGGTTCAGTGGCGGCCCTGGCTGGCGTTGTCACCAGCCAGCTCTGGCTCAATTCCGGCATCCCGCTTGGAGTCAGCGCCGTGATCGGCGTCCTCAGCGGCGGGCTGGTCGGCTTGTTCAACGGGATCATCGTCTCATACTTCAGGATTAATCCGCTGATCACCACGCTGGCGACGTTCTCTATCGTTCGCGGGCTGGCTTTCGTCCTGAGCGAAGGGCAGACCAATCTGCTCTCCAACGAGGCGTTCAACTTTCTGGGACGCGGCACAATCGCAGGCATCCCCTTCTCGCTGATCATCATGCTGCTGCTCTACGCCATTTTCGCACTGGTGCTGCGCTATACCGCTTTTGGGCGCAACCTGTATGCCATCGGCGGCAGCGCAGAAGCCAGCCGTCTGGCGGGAATTTCTGTCACGCCCCACCTGCTGATCGTCTTCATCATTTCCGGACTGCTGGCGGCGTTCAGCGGCATCATCAGTGTGTCTCAGCTTGCTTCCAGCGCGCCGCGAGCGGCGACAGGGCTTGAATTTACCGTCATCACCGCTGTCGTACTTGGCGGAACCAGCCTGGCAGGCGGCAAAGGCACGCTGATCGGCACGCTGATCGGCGTGATCATCCTTCGTGTTCTGGACAATGGTCTGGTACTGATGTCCGTCTCGTCCTTTTATCAGGAGGTGGCGCGCGGCGTGGTGCTGATCCTGGCCGTGAGTTTTGATCAGGTGCGGATCCGAATCGCACAGCTACAGCAAAGGCGGCGCAAGGCATGACTAACGCAGCCGCGCCCCTGCTCCAGATGCAGAATATCAGCAAAAGCTTTTTCGGCGTTCGCGTGCTCAACGGCGTCTCGTTTACGCTCCATGCCGGCGAGGTCCACGCGCTGCTTGGTGAAAATGGCGCAGGCAAATCGACGCTGATCAAGATTCTCAACGGCGATTATCAGATGGACAGCGGAGTCATCCTGATGGAGGGAAAGCCGGTTGATTTCCGCGCCCCGCGAGATGCAGAGGCACACGGCATCCGCATGATCTACCAGGAACTCCACTACGCGCCCGATCTTTCGGTGACAGAAAATCTGCTTCTCGGCAGCCTGCCCCGCCGCCGAGGTCGCTTCGGAAAGTTCATTATCGACTGGGCGCAGGCGCGGCGGATCGCCGCCGAACGACTGGCGCTGCTGGAACTGGACATTCATCCGGACAGCAAAATGCGCGATCTCAGCATCGTCGAGCGCCAGATCGTGGAGATCGTCAAGGCGCTTTCCGCAGAGGCACGCATCATCGTGATGGATGAGCCGACGGCGGCGCTCACCCCAACCGAAGTTGAGCATCTGTTCCGTATCATTCGTGATCTGCGGCAGAAAGGGGTGGCGATCATCTACATCTCACACCGGCTGGATGAAATCTTCCAGATCGCGCAGCGCGTCACCGTGCTGCGAGACGGGAATCTCGTCGGAACAGAACCGATCGAGTCCCTCACGATGGCATCCGTTGTCGAGATGATGGTCGGGCATGAGATCAAAAAACGGCATGCGCCGCACGCCGAAATGGATGCCGGACGCAATATCGTGCTTGAGGTCAGCGGGCTGACCCGTTACGGAGCCTTTGAGGATATTTCCCTTCAGGTACATGCGGGCGAAATTCTGGGAATCTTTGGTCTGATCGGTTCCGGTCAGTTCAGCCTGACGCAGAGTATCTTCGGTGCAGAACCCTATAACGAAGGCAGCATCCGCGTGGACGGGCAGACGGTCAGCATCCACAGCCCGCGAGACGCTCAGCGCGCAGGCATCGGCTTTGTGCCCATCGATCGCAAGGTGCGCGGTCTGGTCATGGGGCAGAGCGTGCGCAGGAACACAACGCTTTCCAACTGGAAGGCACTCTCGATCCTCGGTTTCTTCCGTCAGCGGACCGAAAGGCAGCATACCCAGCACTGGATCGACAGTCTCGGCATTCGCATGGCTGGCGGGATGGAAGTGCCGATTCGCTATCTCAGCGGGGGCAATCAGCAGAAGACCGTGCTGGCGCGCTGGCTGGAAGCCCGCGTCCGTGTGCTGATCCTCAACGAGCCGACATGGGGGGTCGATGTCGGCGCGCGATCCGATATTTATGATCAGTTGGACGCGCTGGCTGCGCAGGGACTGGCAGTGCTGATGGTTTCATCTGACATTCAGGAAGTGCTGATGGTGAGTCATCGTATTCTGACGATCTATCGGGGGCGCATCTCCGGAGAATTCACGCGAGAGAATGCCTCGCAGGCCGCGCTTTTAGCCGCCGCTGCAGGAGAAACGGTATGAGCATGCGCGCTGAGCCGAAAGCAGCGGGTCTGAGCCGCAGCCGTCTGCGCTCATCAGGAGTGCAGGAACTGATCGCGCTGGTGATCATGCTGGCACTCATCATACTGGTGATGTCTCGCGGAACCTCGCTGTTCCTGACGCCGAGAAATATCACCAACCTTCTGCTTGATACCACCACAGTGAGCATTATCGCTGTGTTCACCACCATGCTGATGATCAGCCGTGGATTAGATCTGTCGGTAGCGTCCACCGCCGCGCTGTGCGGCGTCATCATCGGCTCGATGCAGCAGATCCCCGGCTTGTGGACCGGTGTGCTGACGGCGCTCGGTGTCGGCGCGCTGGTCGGCTTCATCAACGGCTTTCTGGTGACATACATCGGGATCAATCCGCTGATTGCCACGCTCGGCATGCTGTCGATCGCGCGTGGACTGGCGTTTGTGATCGCCAATGGGCTGACGATCCCTGTCTTTGATCGAACGGGTGAACAGACGCAAATCTATGAGGCATTCACTCAGCTATCGGAAGGCGCGATTGCAGGCATTCCGATCCCGATCCTTGTTGCCGTCGGATTGTTCGTGATCGGCATTGTCGTGCTGCGTTACACCACCTATGGGCGCGCCATGTACATGATTGGCGATAACGAGGAAGCAGCTTACCTGGCAGGGCTGCCCGTTCGGCGCTATCGCATGACCGCTTACATTTTGTCAGGGCTGAGCGCTGCCGTCGCTGCCGTTTTCCTGACATCGCGCCTGTATGCTGCTGATCCTAACGCTGCGCCCAACATCGAACTGACGGTCATCACAGCCGTGGTGCTGGGCGGGACGAGCCTTGCAGGTGGGCAGGGGAACCTGGTCGGGACGCTGCTCGGCGTGCTGGTGCTCAGCAGCCTGCTCAACGG
>SZPD01000536.1 GCA_030263515.1 Anaerolineae bacterium CFX9
GGCGTATTGGTCGTATAGCCGCCGTCACAGTGCGCGATCACGTATTTGGCTGTCGGTTTGACGCCGAACAGCTTGATGAACTCGCTGAAGCGCACACCTTCCCAGACAGTGTCGAACTTGCTCCATCGCGTCACACAGTGGATGTCCACCGTTTGGGTGACGGTAGGCAGAGCGGTGAATTCCTGCCATGTCCAGCTCATCTCGCGTTCCACCTCGCCGAACACGCGCAGCGACCACGTGTCCGGGTTGAATACAGGCGTCCGCCCGACATGCAGCACAGGGAAATCGAGTGTCAGCGACTGACCGGGGGGCAGCCGCCCTTCGGCGCGCATACGCTCTTCATCACGGCGGCGCTTGAGTACGGTATCGAGGGGTCCCATAGTCCTGATGATCCTGATGTCAACTCGTTTTACGCAGTGTAGCAGGTCAAGATAAGAGCGCGCTTACAAAATCTGCGCCCGCCTCAGCCCTGAGCAATCACCTTCGTGGGCTGAATCCGGAAGACCAGCCGCGTTTCCTTCCCGCGCAGGTGCGGCATGCGCGCGTAGTAATCGGGCTGATTACGATACTTCGCGCTCAGGCTGTTGATATGATCAACGCCGTCCTCCGCCGTGATCTGCACGACTGTGCCGCGGATCTCCATCCAGCGATACATATTGTTCGGGTCGATGATCAGCAGCGAGACCTTCGGCCGTTCGCGCATATTCCTGACTTTCTGGCGACCTTCAGCGCTGTTCACACGGACGTAAGTGCCGTCGAAATCCACCCAGACCGGCGTTGCCTGCGGCTGACCATCGGGATTGACGGTCACCAGCGTGGCGACATTCGGCTCGTCGATCAGATCGCGGTATTCAGGGGGAATCACTACAGTTTGAGTCATGGGGTTCCGGTCTCCATTAAACGAATACGATACAAACAAGCAGTTATTCCAGTAAACCCGCCGCCCGCGCCCGCTGAATCACAAGCTGCGCCGCACGAACAATCGGCATATCGACCATCCTGCCGTCGAACGCAAATGCGCCAGTGCCATGCGCCTGGTGTTCCTCATGCGCATGAATGAGACGCTGCGCCGCTGCGATTTCTTCCGCCGTCGGGCTGAAAACCTCGTAAATCGGGGGCAGATGCCGCGGATGGATCGCCAGCTTGCCAGTGTAACCCAGCTCCATCGACTGGCGCGTTTCGCTGCGCAGATCGTCAAGCGCATCCTCACCCAGCCGCACGAACGGCGAATCGATCGCCTGAAGATCAAACGTGCGGGCGTAGAGCGCAACCAGGCTGCGCGCGACGAACACCTCGCGCCCGGCGGCTGTGCGCGCCGCGCCAATATCCCCGGCATAATCTTCCGCGCCGAACGCCAGCGCCACCAGCCGGGGCAGAGTCTCGCTCAGCTCTGCCAGTTCACGCAGCCGGATGATGCCGCGCCCCGTCTCTATCAGCGCCAGAACTTTCGTGCTTTGGGGGGAACGTCCGTGCGCCGCTTCCAGCGCATCCAGCCGCGCCGAGAACTGCTCCACCTGCGCAGCAGACTCGACCTTGGGGATCATATAGCCCTCAGGCTGAGCGGGAAAGGTGACCTCAAGATCATCCTGCCACCACGCGCGCACATCCACGGCGTTGGTGCGCACCAGCCGCTCACTGCGCCCGAAATCAAGCTCACGCAGGGCGGCGGCGATCACCGCGCGGGCTTCTGCCTTGCGGCTGGGGGCAACCCCATCCTCCAGATCCATGATGATCGAAT
>SZPD01000537.1 GCA_030263515.1 Anaerolineae bacterium CFX9
CCGCTCGGCGGCACGACGAGGTTGTAGGCGCGTGTCAGACGGGTGATGCTGTCCAGCAGCAGGACGACATCGCGCTTGATCTCGACGAGGCGCTTGGCGCGGTTGAGCGCCATCTCGGCAACGCGAGCGTGGAGCTGCACCGGATCATCAAAGGTCGAGGCGATCACTTCGGCATCTACCGAGCGATCCATGTCGGTCACTTCCTCCGGGCGCTCGCCGATCAGCACCACCATCAGATGAACATCAGGATAGTTGTGGCTGATCGCGTTGGCGATTTCCTTCAGCACCGTCGTCTTGCCGGACTTGGCGGGCGAGACGATCAGCCCACGCTGACCCTTACCGATCGGAGCGACCAGGTTGAGCAGACGTGTGGACAGGATGCGCGGGTTGGTTTCCAGATCAAAGCGTTCTTGCGGGAAGATCGGGGTCAGGTCTTCAAAATTGGCGCGGTGTTTGGCTTCTTCAGGATTCTGCCCGTTGACGGACTCGACGCGCAGCAGACCATAGTATTTTTCCGTATCCTTCGGGGCGCGCACCTGCCCGATGACCATATCACCAGTGCGCAGGTTGAAGCGCTTGATCTGCGTCTGGCTGACGTAAATATCTTCGGGACCGGGGAGATACTTCTCTGCGCGCAGGAAGCCGATGCCGTCATCGACGATCTCCAGCACGCCGCCGCGCAGTTTCAGCCCTTGTTTCTCGGCGTTATCCCGCAGGATCGCCAGCATCAGGTCCTGCTTTTTCATGCGGCTGAAGCCGTTGATATTGGCTTCACGAGCCATCTGTCGTAAATCTTCGAGGTTATGTCGTTCCAGTTGTGCGATGTCCATGCGTGTCTCTCATGCAGCGCGCAGATAGATGCGGTTGTCAGGCTTTATCTGGCGATGTAATACGGGTGAGATAGTGAGGCGAATTCGAATCTTGCGGTTCTTTACGAAATATAGCATAGAACTTCGCGTCGGTCAAACAATCGCCTTAAGGTTCTGGCAGAAAGATCTGAATACCCTGCTGATCACTGAAAAGCGCGCTTTTTGGCAGCCTCCGAACGCGCTGCGCCACCGCCAGATCCCCGATCGACGCAGCAGCGTTCAGCAGCAGGGCGATCAGCACGGCATTCCCGATGGCGACCGGGGCAAAGATCAGCGCCAGCGCGCCGAGTGCAGTCATGGTTGTTATCGGTGTCAGCACCATGATCAGGTAGGCGCGCCGCGTCAGATATTCGCCAGGCCGGGTGGTTGCGTAGAGGTAGCCAGCCGTATAGTTCAGCCGGGGACGATAGCCGAGCAGCCTCAGCGCCGCGGCGTGCAGCAGCTCATGCAGCGCGATCGAACCCGCGATGATCAGCGCGCCGAGAATCCAGTAAACCGGGGTGGGCAGGGCAGGCGCAGACAGGCTGAGCGGCGCGCCAAGCGCCAGATAGAGCTGATAGGGCAGCCAGAGCACACAAACCGCGACAGCGAGCGGAATCAGCGCCGCCAGGTTTGCCCACACAAGCCAGCGCAGCCTGCTGGACTCGCGGTCGCTCAGATCGGCGAACAGATCGCCATGATGCACGTAACCCGCAGGAGGAACGATGATGTTCGGAGAGTCAGGCATGAGCGTGCCGGGCACACAGCCAATGATCAGCGTCGCAGATTATAGCGGTGGTTTCAGTTTTGTGGATTGCATTGGTAGACTTGCACAAACATTATTTGGATTGATATTTGAACTGAGCGTGCGTTACAATGACGGTCTTTGT
>SZPD01000538.1 GCA_030263515.1 Anaerolineae bacterium CFX9
CCGGGTTGACCCCAGGACCGGAGTCATCATCCACATAGAGCGCGTTGGACAGCGGCGCGGACGGGTTAAAGCTGTTCTGGTAAATGCTGGCATGCGCGTCAGAAATGGTCGAGGCAGACATCGTCAGCGTATAGACGCCGGTCGCAGAAACGGTGAAGACCTGATACTCGTAAAAGACTGCCGTTCCCGTCACAGACAGCGTGCCTGGGTTGAAAAGGCGGTTATAGATGGGATCGCAGGTATTGAGCGCCCCGCTGAAACTGCTCGCCTGGGCAAGTGCTGTGCCGCTGAAATTCGGGCTGAGAAGTGAAAGCCATCCCGGCAGCAGCAGCAAAAGACTGATAACTCCCCCGATAATGGGAAAGGCAAACCGTGTATAGCGCTGGCGCATTATCCCTTTGATCCTGTAATTCCCCTGAACGACACGGACTGTACCTGATGCCCCCCCGAACCGGAGCGCCTGAAAGTATAGGTCGTCATTTTAAACCTGATCATGTCTTTCAGGCTGTGCGACCCGAAACCTGTAATTTTCAACGGAAGGCAGGATACGCTTAGTCTGGCAGGACGGCGATCGCTTCGATCTCGACCAGGAAATCGGGGCGGAAAAGCCTGCTGACGGGCACAGCGGTATGCGCTGGTGGATTCTCGGCAGTGATATAGCGCCGGCGAGCATCGCGCACCGCCTGAACATCTGCTGTTTCGACTATATACGTCGTCAGCTTGACGATATCCTCCAGCGTCGCGCCGACGGATTCAAGCGCGATTTTGATGTTCTCAAAGACCTGCGCCGTCTGCGCGCCGACATCGTTCTCGCCGACCAGGTTGCCGTGTTCGTCGAGCGGAACCTGCCCGGAAATGTAAACCGTCCTGCGCGCATTGGTCACGACGACATGGGTGTAGTTGGTCGAAGGCGGGATCTGCGGCGGATTGACAAAGCGGATGTACGTGCCACCGGCTGGCTGATCGCTCACGAAGAGAGTCCTTTCGCTGAAGACGAACCAGCCCCTATTGTGAACCGAATCGACGGGAACGCCACAAATCCGATCGCAAAAGCGGACTCCGTGCCTGCGACAGGCGCGATCAGACACTCGGCAGACACATAAAACACCTTAAAACGCTGTGAGACTTGTTGCCTGAAAACTTAACACATCGTTATACTGCTTGAGTCCGCTTTCCGGATTTTTTTGATTTAGTTCTTTGACGAGGGAAAAGGCAATGAAAAAACTGCGTCTGATGATGTTGTTCATGCTGTGCGCGGTTGTGATGGTTCAGCCCCTCGCCGCCCAGGGCGAACGCACGCTGGTCGTCACCACCCTTTCGGATATCAACTCACTCGATCCACATGTCGGGTACGATACCCTGTCATGGCCGGTATCGTCCCTGTTTTATATCGGGCTGATCGGGCTGGATGAGAATCAGCAGCCAATTCCCAAACTTGCCGAGTCGGTTGAAGTCAGCGAAGACGGTCTGACCTACACCTTCACGCTGCGCGAAGGTGTGCTCTTCTCGAACGGTCGCGAAGTCACGGGGGAAGATGTCAAATACTCGTTTGAGCGCCTGCTCAACCCAGAAACTGCTTCGCCGACCGCTTATTTCTTCGACATGATCGAAGGCGCAGACGCAGTGATCGCGGGCGAGACTACGGAACTGAGCGGGATCACGGTGGACGGGCGCACGGTCACCTTCCAGATGACCCGCCCGGAATGGACGCTGATCCAGCGTTTTGCCCTGCC
>SZPD01000120.1 GCA_030263515.1 Anaerolineae bacterium CFX9
GTTGAACCGCCAAAGATGGCCTCCAACTGCGGCAGCGCGGCATCGAGGGCATAAGGCAGACTCAGCGGCGAGCTAAAACTGAGCGCATTCTCCGCCTGCTCGTCGAGGTAAACCACACGCCCATCCTGCACGGCCTGAAGCTGCGCGAACAGCGGATCAGCTTCCAGACCTTCGCGACCGCCTTCGATGTTTTGCAGGTTGACGATGGCGATCAGGTCCTGATCGAGCAGGTCCATTCGCTCGGCGCTGATGTCAGCGTAGAAGGATTCCCCGGCGATCTCGACCAGTTCATCCGGCACGACAAACCCCAGATCGGTAAAGAAGCGGCCACGGCTGTCCTGCGCGGTATAAAAGCCATACGTGCCGCCATAGAAATAGGCCACCGCGACGGTTTTGCCAGCAAACGCCGGGTTGTTGGCGCGGGCGTCGGCAAACCGGGCTTCGACCTCCGCCACAATGGCGTCCGCTTCGGCGCTTTTGCCCACCGCCGCGCCGATCATCCGCATGACTTCCTGCCAGGGCATGCCGAAGTTGATGTAATCCCCGGTCTGTGTGATGGTCGGGGCGATCTGTGACAGCAGGTCATATTCTTCCTGCGTGATGCCGGCTGTAACCGCGCTGATGAGGTCCGGTTGCAAGTCGAGAATGGCCTCATAATTCAGGTTGCCGTAGGGCATGTTCAGGACGACGGGCGGCTCGCCTTCCACCCTGTCCTGCGCCCAGGGGCGGATGGTGTTGGCTTCATCGCCATACCAGTAGCGCACGGCTACCGGTGTCACACCCAGCGCCAGCAGAAAATCCTGTTCGGTGTAGCCGATTGCCACCACACGCTGCGGCGCTTCGCTAATCGTCGTGCTGCCGTACTGGTGTTCAATGGTGACGGGGAAAACCGGGGTTTCCTGGGCGGTCAGCGGCATGACGCTCGCCAGCAGCAGGAAAATCAGGATGAGAAGGGCACGAAATTTCATGATGCAGTCTCCTTTGCATACTTCCGTGTCATGTAATCGAGTAAAAGCTGATCCCGTTCTTCGGGTTTGCGTAACACACAGGTGGCGCATTTGTGACCGTCTTCTGCGACCGTGTAGTAGCGGCAGCAGCCGCCCCGCGCGCGAAAGGTTTCGCAGTGGTCGAGATAGCGCAGGCTGATGTAGCCCGTGTTGGGGTTCTTCATCGGCGACCCCGGCGCTTTCACGAACGCCAGCCCTTCGGCCTTGCCGCGTGGTTCATCGTCGAGCGCCTGTCCCCCATACAGGAACAACGCCGCGCACGCATCCGCCACCAGACACCACTGGGCATGGCGTCCCAATCGGGTGCGGGTATGGACGCGCTCGATCAGCGGCGCGAGGTGGGCTTCCAGCGAGGTGCGCAGCCATTCCCGCAGCGCGTCGCTATCCGGCAGGATGACCGCGTCCGGGTGGCTGGCGGCGGGATCGTCCGGCAGCGCCGCAAAGCGCCCGCTGAGAAAACGCGCATCAAGGCGTTCCGCCTCCCCGCTCGCGTCGCCTTCGCCCCAGATGTACCGGCCGAAGCGCAGCGCCAGGTTGTCCGGCGACAGATCAGGGACGCGCCGCTCCGCCAGATAGGCGGCCACAGCGACGGCAGGGATATACCAGCTGTATTCCCCAATGAAGTACGCGCCACGCGTGCGCGCTTCCATGTGGGGATGCCGGATGGCCTGCCGGGCCAATGCCTGTTCTAGCGCGGTCGAACCGTCCTGCGTCAGATCAGTCGCCAGAAACCAGCCAGCATCGAGCTGACCTATGTCGGCGTAAAAATAGGCATTCAACGCCGTCACACGCGCAAGGGTTTCCGCCAGGGGGTGTGGATTGTCTGGATAATGGGTTGTCATCGAACGCCTCATGAAACGGCCTGCATCCGACGGTTGCCATTGACTGCGATTGCTACCGTTTGCTCACGGGGCTGCGCTTTGCCTACCGGCACAACCAGCGGTGTCTGGGTGATGGGGTCGGGGATAATGCGGCAGCCGATCCCAAAGACTTCGCGCACCAGCGCCTCCGTGACCACCGCTTCGGGCGCGCCCTGCGCCGCAATCCGCCCGTTGTGGACGGCCACCAGCATGTCCGCATAACGGCAGGCGTGGTTCAGGTCGTGCAGCACCATCACAATGCTCTTGCCGCGCTCCACGTTGAGATCGCGCAGCAGATCGAGCACTTCGATCTGATACGCCAGATCGAGAAAGGTCGTCGGTTCGTCCAGCAAGATCAGATCGCTGTCCTGCGCCAGCGTCATGGCGATCCACGCCCGCTGCCGCTGCCCGCCGGAAAGCGTGTCTACCGGACGATCTGCAAAGCCGGCAACGCCGGTGATTTCGAGCGCTTCCTGTGTGATGCGTTCGTCTTCGGCTGACCACTGCTGAAGCCAGCTTTGATGCGGATAACGCCCCTGCGCCACCAGTTCATGCACTGTCAACCCCTCCGGCGCGACCGGTCCCTGCGGCAGAATGCCGAGCCGCTTTGCCAGTTCTTTCGTCGGCAGCGCCCAGATGTCCTGCCCGTTCAGGATCACGCTGCCGCCGCTCGGCTTGAGCAGCCGGGAGATGCCGCGCAGCAGCGTGGATTTGCCGCAGCCGTTGGGGCCAACCAGCACCGTCGTTTTGCGCTGGGGAATGGTCAGGCTCAGATCGTGGATGATGCGGGCGTTATCGTAACCCAGCGCGAGATGGGAAGTCGTCAGTACACTCATTTATTCCGGCTCCGGTACAACAGATACATGAAATAAGGCGCGCCGATCATCGCTGTCACCACGCCAATCGGCAATTCGCTGGGCGCGATCACCCAGCGCCCGACCAAATCCGCCAGCACCAGCAGCGCCCCGCCGAACAAGGCCGACACGGGCAGCAGCCCTTCGTGCGAAGGCCCCACCAGCCGCCGGGTGACATGCGGCGCGACCAGCCCGACAAAGCCAATCGTGCCAGACACGGCCACCGCTGCCGCCGCCAGCGCCACGCTCACCAGCAGCAGCGCCGCGCGCTGGCGTTCCACATGCAGCCCCAGCCCCTTCGCCGTGTCGTCGCCCAGACCGAGCATGTTCAGCGACTGCGCCATCACGAAGGCGATGGGCAAAAACACCACCAGCCAGCCGCCAAGCGCGCGCACGTGTTCCCAATTGCTCCCGTAGACGCTGCCGGCCAGCCAGATATAAGCCTGCTGTACGTCGTAGATGTCGCCGAACAGCAGCATGATGGTGGTGGCTGCGCCCAGAATCGATTCGAGCGCAATACCGATCAGGATCAGGCGGATCGGTGTGCTGCTGCCGCCTTTCCACGCCAGCAGATAAATCGCCACCGCCGTCAACGCGCCGCCGCCAAAGGCCGCCCAGGGCAGCGCGCCCAGCGGAATGGTCTTGATCCAGACGATGATCGTCACCGCCGCCAGCGCCGCCCCGCCGCTGAGCCCCAGCAGAAACGGATCGGCCAGCGGGTTGCGGGTGACGCCCTGCATGAGCGCCCCGGACACCGCCAGCGCCGCCCCCACCAGAAACGCCAGCACGATGCGCGGCAGCCGGAAGGTATGGACGACCAGCTTGAAATTGGCGTAATCAGGATGATCCTGATTCGTGCCGAGGATGGTCTGCACCACGTCCGATGGCGGAATGTCGTACTCGCCGTAGCTGATGCTCAACACCAGTACCACCAGCGTGAACAGCAGGATCGCCAGCGCCACCAGCGGCACGCGCCTGTCGATGCGGTAGGAGAGGGGCAACAGGCGAGGCCGGATCGTGATCCAGATGGGCTTCACTTTGGGATGAGTCGCCATCAGCGTTTGACCTTCCAGCGTGCCAGCCAGATGAAAAACGGCGCGCCGATCAATGCCATCATTACGCCCACTGGCAGCTCCTGCGGGCGAATGATGATGCGCGCGCCGGTATCCGCAATTGTGACAAGAATCGCGCCCAGCGCCGCCGAATAGGGCACGACCCAGCGGTAATCTACGCCGACCAGAAACCGGGCGACGTGCGGGACGACCAGCCCAACGAAGCCAATCGGCCCCGCCAGCGCCACCGCCACGCCCGCCAGCAGCACCACGATCAGCGCGGCTGCCGCCCTGACCCGGCCCGTGTTCTGACCAAGCCCCTTTGCCACATCTTCGCCGAGGCTGATGGTGGTGATCTGCCGGCTGACCAAAAGCGCGCCAATCAGACCAACGAGGATGTACGGCGCAGTCTGCAACAACAGCGGCATTTCGCGTCCCGCCAGCGATCCGGCTGTCCAGAAACGGATTTTGTCCAGCGTTTCCGCGTCGCCGATCAGGATCGCCGTCGTGAACGAGGAGACGAAAGCCGACAGAATCACGCCCGCCAGCGTCAGCCGCAGGGGGGTCGCCCCGCCGCGTCCCATCGAGCCAAGCAAGTACACCAGCGCCGCCGCGACTGCCGCGCCGATGAACCCGAACAGCGCATAGGCCGAAAGCGGTGGGTTGCCCAGCAGGAACACCGCCAGCACCACCGCGAACGCCGCGCCGCTGTTGATGCCCAGAATGCCGCTGTCGGCAAGCGGGTTGCGGGTCAACCCCTGCATCAAAGCGCCTGCAACCGCCAGCGCTGCCCCCACGACGATGCCGGAAAGCACACGCGGCAGCCGCACCGTCTGAATGATGAGATGCTCGAACGAGCCATCCGGCGCGAAGATGGCGGCATACACTGTTGACGGCGCGATGTCCGCCGCGCCCAACGTAATGCTCCACAGGATGCACAGCAGCAGCAGGACGAGACAAAGCGCCAGCCCCGGCAGCAGCAGGGCGCGGCTGCCGAGGATACGATGAGCAGGTGTTACCGTTTGGGTTTGAGCCGTCATTGAGAACGCTTTCTCAGTGAGTACCAGACGAGAACGACGCTGCCCGGCGCAGCTGCCCCCGCAGCCAGGTTGCTGCTTCTTCCAGATCAGTAAACAGTCGTCCGGGGCAGTGGTACATTCGCTGAATGATCTGGTTGGCAATGGGCTTGTAGAGGGCGATGAACTTGCTCGACTGCGTGACGATTGCAATGCCCACACAGGTTTTCCCAATCCGGCTGCGGTTCGCTTGAAGCCACTGCTTCTGCGCCTTCGCCACGCCTTTTTCGTGCTGGGCCTCGTTGTTACTTGCCATCGCCAGCGCAAACGGCGCGCCTGTGTCAAGCAGTTGGTTGAAGTAAGCCAGCATCCGATGGGTCTCATCCAGTGTCATTGGTCCGTCGAAGTGGATGACCACCAGCGGCGATTGACTGTCGTCAATTCGGAACATGGTTAATTACTCCCCAGTGTCCTCGGCGAGGGCTTCGACAGGATTCGGGATGGTCGGCTCGACATCGGTCAGATAGGAAAACAGATCGTCCAGCACGAGGTTGGCGGCTTGCACGCCCAGACCCGCGATCCAGGTGTCGTCGTTCACCTCGATAACATGCCCGTTTTGCACCGCGCCCAGGGTTTGCCAGAGCGGGCTGTTCAGGAAGGTGTCGCGCTCACTGTCTTCGATGTCGTAGCCGGTGATAAAGATGTAGTCGGCGTCAGCATCCCGAACCTGTTCCAGCGAGATTTCGGCGGAGAAAACATCCTGATCCTGACTCGGCGGGCGCGACAGCCCGACATCCTGCAAGATATAGCCGATGTACGAGCTTTTCAGATACAGGCGCACCTGTCCCGGTCGAAAGCGAATGATCGAGATGGTGGTGCTGTCGAGCGCGTCGCCCAGCGCGGCTTGCAGTTCGGCAACGCGCGCCTCATAATCCGCCAGCAGTGGTTCGGCGGTTCTGCCTAGCGCGGCGGCATGGAAACGGAAGTTGTCCTGCCAGGGGACGCGCAGCGATTCGGTGAACACGGTCGGCGCGATGGCGGAAAGCTGTGGATAGATCGCTTCGTAGCGCTGCTTGCTGCCGATAATCAGGTCGGGCGCGAGCGCAAGGATGGCTTCAAAGCTGGGTTCGCTGATCGAACCTATGTCGGTTATTCCATCTAGTTGGTCGCTCAGATACGCCTGATATTGCAGCGCGTCGGTGACGGGCGCGCCGACAACAGGCGCTCCAAGCGCGAGCGCGTTGTCGAGTTCTCCTGTGTCCAAAACGACGACGCGCTGTGGGTTTATGGGAATGCAGCTTACCCCCATTGCGTGTTCAAAGGCTCGGAAACCATCGTCGCATTGAGTGGATGCCGCGCGGTTGACCGCGCTGGCGATCTCCGGGACGATCCCTTCAAGAAAATACGGCAGGCTCAATACCGTTTGGAACTGGAAGGCATCGTCCAGCGCAGGCGGGATAAAGACGGCTCGCCCTTCCTGCATGGCGGGCATCCGGCTCAAGACCGGGTCGCTTTCGATGCCCTCGCGCCCGCCGGCCCAATCCCGAACCGACTGAAACACCAGCAGGTCTTGATCCAGCAGATCAACACGTTCCATGCTGATGCTGGCGTAAAAGTCATCACCCGCAAGTCCGGCCAGTTCATCTGGCACAACAAAACCGAGATCGGTAAAAAAGCGACTGCGTGGGTCTTCCCCCGTGAAATAGCCGTAGGAGCCGTCATAAGAGTTGGCGATCACGAACGTCTTGCCCGCAAATTCGGGATGCTGCTCGCGTAGCGCTGCGAACTGCGTTTCCACATCCGCAATCAGGGCTTCGGCTTCTTCGGATTTACCGAGTGCATCGCCGATGAACTGCGTCGAGACCTGCCAGGGGATGGTGAAATCGCCGTAGCCATCCGGCTGCGCGAGCGTGGGCGCGATTTGCGAGAGCAGATCATATTCTTCCCTGCTAATGCCGGAATACACTGCGACGATCAAATCGGGCTGAAGCGCCAGAATCGCTTCAAAGCTGACGCCTTCGGGCATATCCAGCAAGACCGGTTGCGCGCCGTTGGCTTCATCTTCTGCCCAGGGGAAGACCCCATGCGCGGCTTGATCGCCAAACCAGTAGCGTACTGCAACCGGCTGAACCCCTAAAGCAAAGAGCGCATCCTGGGTGTTGTAGCCGATGGACACGACCCGCTGCGGCGCTTCGCTGAGGGTGATCGTGCCAAACTGGTGTTCAATCGTCAGCGGAAACGCAGACGTATCCGAATCCTGTGCCAGCGCCGGTACAACAGCCAGCAGCGCGAGCGCTGCCAGCAGGAAATAGCGAAAGACCGGTTTGTTCATATGTGCTTATCCTCAGTATGGCTGACCAGCATGTTGGGTTCTCCCTTGTGAAATTGTGTACACATCCAAGAGGGTAATTGGCCGAGGAGGAGATGTCCACGCCGCTGATTAAAGGTTGAATTTCACCCATCAGGAGAAAGGATGCAATTTATGCAAATTGAATTCGCTAAATTTACAAAAATCTCGGTAAACCTGTAGTAGGTTTGGGCAAAACTGCGGTTAATTTCGGGGGTATATTACGCGGACAGTCAGTTCTATACAGTCTCATTTTCTGGTTGAGACAGGCGGTGGCGCAGCGCCTGCCATACCCATGCCAGCAAGAAAAAACCGGTACAGGCCAGCACAATCGCCGCGCCAGAGGACACATTGGCGTAAAACGAGGCATACAGCCCGATAACCCCGGACGACATGGCGATGAGGATAGCAATCCCTATCATGCGCCACAGGCGGAGTGTGAGCAGGGATGCTGCTGCCGCCGGGGTAATCAATAAGGCCGAAGTCATCACCACGCCGACGACTTGAATGCTGCTGACGACGGCAAACGCCAGCAGGAGCAGCAGCAGATAGCGCAGCCACGATGCCTTCAGCCCGATCACTTCGGCATGAATCGGATCGAAGGATGTGAGTTCGAGTTCCTTGTGCAAGAGGAATAACAGCAGCAGTACGCCTCCGGTAATCAGCGCGATCAGTCTCAGATCGTCTGCGGTCACGCCCAGAATATTGCCAAACAGGATGTGGGTGAAATCGCGGAATGAACGCGCGGTACTCATCAGCAGCACGCCCAACGCGAACATGCCGGTGAACACCACGCCGATGGCGGTATCTTCGCGGATGATCTCGCGCCGCGACAGCCAGCCGATGCCCAGCGCGGTCAGCACGCCTGCCACCAGCGCCCCGCCTGGCAGATTCCATCGGTTGAGATAGGCGATCACCACACCGGGCAGGATCGTATGTGACAGCGCGTCGCCGATGAAGGCCATGCGCCGCAGGACGACGTATACGCCGATGCTGGCACATGCCAACCCGACCAACACCGCCGCCATGAGCGCCGTCTGCATGAAGTTGAAGTGAAATGGTGCGGTTAGCCACTCGATGATGGCGTTCAGTTCGATCATGCCAGTGCTTCCACTTTCAGCCCGACGAACGCGCCGGGCGGCGGGGCGATCTCACGCCCTTCCGCCAGGTATAACACGCCGTCGAAGTCCGTCTCTAAGCGGCCTAGATCATGGGTGGCGGTGATGACCGTCCTGCCCTGTGCGCGCAAACCGTCCAGTACATCCCCGATCACAGCGCGGGTTTCGGCATCTACCGCGTTGAGCGGCTCATCCAGCAGCAGCAGATCAGCCTCCTGTGCCAGCGCCCGTGCCAGCAGCGCCCGCTGCTGCTGCCCGCCAGAAAGCTGCCCAATCTGCCGTTCGCGCAGATCGCTCAAGCCGAGCTGGTCGATCATAGCATCGGCGATGCGCCAGTCCGCCCGCGATGGCCGCCGCAGCCAGCCGAGATGCACGTAGCGCCCGGTTAGCACCAGTTTTCGCAGGGTGATGGGGAAGCGCCAGTCGATCTCGCCATGCTGTGGCAGATAGGCTACGCGATGGTGGCACGCGCTGGGCAGGTTGCCGTAGATAGCAATGCTGCCGGAATGGGCGGGCAGCAGCCCGGCTACTGCTTTGAGCAATGTGGACTTGCCCGCCCCGTTATGACCGACCAGCGCGATTTGCTTACCGACTGACACACAGACACTCACGCCTTTCAGCACCAGCCGCCGCGCACCAGGATAGGCAACGGTGATATCACGCACCTCCAGCGCGGGTGCGCCAGGGACAGCATCCTGATGAACACGGCGGCTGTACGGAAACATGATTATTGCAGTGCCTCGGTGATGGTATCGACGTTGTAGCGCATCATGCTCAGGTAGGTATCGCCGGGCGTACCGGGCTGACCGAGCGCGTCGGTGTACAGGGTCGGGGCGACGATGACACCCGCCTCACTTGCGACTTGTTCGACCAGCGCCGGGTTCGTGATGTTCTCAGTGAAAATCGCCGGAACGCCGCTTATCTGAATTTCCATCACCAGTTCGGCGATTTCGCCAGCGCCAGGGTCTGCCGCTTCGGTAGAAAGCGAACCGAGTACGTTCAACACCTCAAAATCGTATTCGTCGGCGAAATAACCAAAGGTGTCGTGTGAGGTCACAAGGATACGGTTGGTTTCTGGGATGGTCGCTACCTGTTCGCGGATGTAGGTGTCCAGAGCAGTCAGTTCGGCGATGTAGGCTTCAGCGTTCGCCTGGTATTCAGCCGCATGAGCCGCATCCGCCTCAATTAACGCATCACGGATGTTTTCGACCATCACAACCGCATTGTTGGGATCGTGCCAGATGTGCGGATCGAACTCGCCATGCGCGTGGTCGTGTGTGTAGGCTTCGCCTTCATGATCGTGATCGTCTTCAGCGTGATGATCCTCACCCATCATGCCGAAGACAGCCAGCGAAGAGGGTTTGCCGCCGACGAAGATGCGCGTTTCCTCGACTTCCATCGTCTCTAAGTTCACGATGGCGATGTCGCCGGGTAGGGGTTCACTCACATAGGCATAATGCCCGCCAATGGCAACCGCTGGACGCGCCGCGTGTCGGGCGGGTGAACGGCTCAACCACCTCGACACCACCTTCAATCTCGCCGCTGGCGATGTCGAGCAGGTGCAAAACGCCGTCCAACGTTAGTACGACAGCGTGCGCCGGGTCTTCTTCGTAGACATAGAACCGCCAAACCTCCGCCGGGAGCTGGATGCGTTCAATCGTACCGGCAGTGTAGTCAATGCGGATCAGCCCGTCAGGACCGAAGTTGCCAAGAATATACTGCCCACCGTGCGCCGCGTGCAGCGTCCCTGCCCGCAGATCGCCGCTGCCTTCAGGGTAAGCCAACCGGGTCGCGCTGAATGCATCGTCGTGCCACTCGATGATGAGGATGCCATCCGAGCAGGCAAACGCCATACCATCATGCCCGGCGTGGGCTTCACCGTGCAGACCGGGACAGTCGGGGAAACTCTCCACCAGTTCGCCATCCAGCGTGTAGACCGCCACGCCGATGGGCAGGGAGTCATCCGTGTTTGCCATGTCAGGAATGCCTGCCAGAATATAATCGCCCACCGCCGCGCCAACCCCATGATGCGGACGTGCCGTCGTCAGGGTGATGACTTCCGCAGCAGCATCGTGTACGTCGGCTTCGTTAAAGATGGCGACAATGCCATCACCGTCATTGAAGGCCGCGACCCGGTCTTCCCACAACACGAAGTGGATTGGGCGCGAGCCGGTGGCAGCGAAATCCAGCACCGATGGGCTGCCGATCTCGGTGTCGTAGTGATCGTCGTGCCAGATTTGCCGCACGCCGCTGTCCAGCACGTTGACGATGTTGCCATTGGTCTGCACTGCGTAGACGTAGCGTCCATTCTCGCTGGTGTAAAGCGTGGCACGGGCGCTCAGATCAAACGTGGCGACGACCTCACCGGATGCCAGATCAATCACCTGCACCGTACCGCTTTCGTGGTCGTTGACGGCCAGCCGCGCCCAGTCACCTTCGCTTAAGCGTCCGCTTTCGCTGTGATCATGGTCGTGCGCCATCTCCACATCTAGCACCGCCCCGATAAACACTGCCAGTTCACTGCCTGAACCGGACATTGACTCGGCGAAATCCTCCGCTGTCACTGCTGCCGGATACAGTGAGGGATACCACAGCGCCAGATCGGGATTATGCATCAGGTCGTCCAGACTGGTGCTGCCGTAGCGCATGTGGAAGTGCCGCCCCAGTCCCTCGCCGTGCGCCAGTGTGAACAGCGCGTATTGGTAAGCCTCGCAACCAGTGCTGGTGGTCTCGAAATTCACCCACTGGAAAGGTGTGCCGTCAAAATCAACATCCACCACGCCATCCAGCGCATAATCACAGGTAATGGTCTCATCTGCTGTGCTGTAAGTGATGCTGTTCTCGGTAATGGCGGCACTGACGAAATCAGTCACCAGCAGGGTATCCAGTACCCCATGCACGGCATCCACTGATACACCGATCTCCGCCGCCAGGGTATCCAGCAGGGTTTGTCCGGCGTCTGTATCCAGATAGATATAACCGCTGACCCAATCACCCGCCCAGAGTGACAGGTCGGTCATATCTGAGGCATCTTCATGCTCGTGGTCATGATCGTGACCGTCGAATGCCAGTGGTTCAATCCCATCACTAACGACGATGCGTGCCGCTGTCGAGCCGGATGCTTCGTACAGGTCATCCAGCCAGGTTTCAAATTCCAGTCCGTTCTCAAAAATAATGTCCGCCTCAGCCAATGCGATGGCATCCTGCGGCGTGGGTTCATAGACGTGCGAATCGCCGTCCGGCCCGACCAGCACCGTCAATTCGATGTTATCCCCGGCGACATTCTGCATAATGTCACCCAGAATGCTGTAGGTGGCGACGACTTTCAGCGGCGGGCTGTCCTGTGCGCCGACGATCGATAAGCCTGACGACCACAGCAGGCACAGCAGTATTAAAACAGCGATACGGACTGACTTCATGCTTGTGCTCCTTGTGAGATAAATGAAGGGTTTTCGCCTTGTAGACACGCGGCACAGGTGCCAAAAAGCTGGATGCGGCTCTCCGTTATGTGATGGCCGCTGCTTTGCGCGGCGGCTGCGACCAGTTCGTTAAACGGCTGACGATCCAGATACGCCACTCGATGACACTGGAGGCAGATGAACAGCATGATTGCCTC
>SZPD01000539.1 GCA_030263515.1 Anaerolineae bacterium CFX9
ATACCTGCGCGCTGAACAGATTGCCCAGCGTATATCCCTGGAACGCCCCGCCGATCATTCCGCCATACCAGTGAATATCCTGTAGACAGCCGTCCTTGTCATCAGGCGGCGTAATGCCCAGATCGTGCTGATAGGCGGCGTTCCATGCCTCTGGCAGGTCTGCTACGTCAAGTTTGCCTTCCAGCATCTGCATCTCCAGCTCAAAACGGATCATGACGTGCAGATTGTAGGTCACTTCATCGGCGTCAGTGCGGATCAGCGATGGTTCGACCTTGTTCACCGCCCGATAGAATGATTCGAGCGACGTGCTGCCCAACTGTTCCGGAAACTGCGCCTGGAGCTTCGGATAGTAGTGCTGCCAGAACGGAAGGCTGCGCCCGATGATGTTTTCCCACAGGCGCGACTGGCTTTCGTGGACGCCGGATGACGTGCCGCTCGCCAGCGGAGTGCCCTCATAGGCACGGCTGATCCCCTGCTCGTACATGGCATGCCCCGCTTCGTGCAGGGTGCTGAACAGCGCATCCCCCAGGTAATGTTCCTGCACGCGGGTCGTGATGCGAATATCACCCAGCGAAAAACGGATCATGAACGGATGCGGCGCTTTATCCTGCCGTCCGCGGCTGAAATCGTAGCCATAGTCACGGGCCACCTGCAAGCCAAAGGCAAGCTGTTCTGCCTCTGGATAATGCAGGCGCAGGCAGGAGTCGTCTGCGGGCGGCTGTGACGTGATCGCCCGCACAATCGGAACCAGCCCGGCGCGCAGATCGGCGAACACCTCTCGCACAGAAGCGGCTTTCATGCCGTAATCGGACAGGTCGATCAGCGGGTCGGCAATATGATCATACGGCGCGAAGAACTCTGCCATCTCACGGCTGTAATCGAGCGTTCGCCGCAGCGGATCGCGCACACGGGCAAAATCATTTGCCGGGCGCGCCTGCGTCCACAGATTGTACAAATTCGATGCGTGTTCGCTGATTTTGGCGACAAAATCAGCAGGCACGCGAACGTTGCGCTCATATTCGCGCCTTGTGACCCGGATCAGCGCTGCATCATCATGATCGGGATCGAGCGAATCCGCATAGGGCTGAAGATCATCAAGCAGCCTGCCGAGTTCCACGGCGGTACTGCGCTCATGTTCCAGCCGCGCCAGTGTCGAGAGGGCGCGCCCACGGGCTTCTGCGCCACCCGGCGGCATATACGTTTCCATATCCCAGTTCAGCACATAGGAAGCGTGGGACAGATCGCGAATTTCCTGAAGGCGCTGCTTCAGCTCCTGAAGTTTGGTTTCAGCCTGCATGCGGTGGATTGTCCTCTCATGAATCGCCCGATAGAAGCGTGCGGACGGCGATGCCGATACAATACCATATGTCTGAGGGAGTGAAAAACGGGATGCCAGAACTGACAGATCCACAGTCGTTTTATGAACTGGTATGGGCGATCGTCCGGCAGATACCTCACGGGCAGGTTTCGACCTACGGTCAGATCGCGTCGATGATCCCGCCGCCGCCCGGTGTGGAAGCCGTCGATTACGAACGGTTGGGCCCGCGCTGGGTGGGCGATGCCATGAACGCCGTCAGCCGTGCTGATGATCCGGCGATTCCCTGGCATCGGGTGGTCAACAGCAAAGGCGGGATCAGCCTGCCGCTGGAAAGCACCGCCGCCAATCAGCAGCGTTCACGCCTGCGCGCTGAAGGGATCGCCTTCGACATGAAGGAACGTATCGACCTGA
>SZPD01000540.1 GCA_030263515.1 Anaerolineae bacterium CFX9
TGCCGGTTTTTCCACCCGGCGCGCTGGAAACCTGGCTCGACAGC
This sequence comes from Anaerolineae bacterium CFX9, assembly GCA_030263515.1. Taxonomy (GTDB): domain Bacteria; phylum Chloroflexota; class Anaerolineae; order Aggregatilineales; family Phototrophicaceae; genus Flexifilum. The sequence continues at coordinate 45 of SZPD01000540.1, forward strand.
GACGCGGACACGCTCGAAGCATCGGATAGCGTCGCGCCGCCTCAACCTTCCGAATCCTGACCTCCATATCCCCGGCAGCGCGGCTGTCTGGTAACCGGCGCGCCCAGGGTAATCGCATCAAAATAAGGGGTGGGGAATAATGGGGGTCTCGCCATGAAGGAGGCCCCATGACCGAGTCAGTCTTTAGCAGTCTGGCAGACTGCTTCAACGATTTACCCGACCCGCGTGTTCAGGGACGCTGCGACCACAAACTCATTGACCTCATCCTCATGACGGTGTGCGCGGTGATCTGCGGAGCAGACAGCTGGACCGGCGTCGAAACATTTGCCAAAGCGAAACAGGATTGGTTGAACCGTTATCTGGAATTACCCAACGGGGTTCCGTCGCACGATACATTCGGGCGAGTGTTTGCCCGTTTGAATGCGGAAGCGTTTCAAGCGGGGTTCAGCCGCTGGGTCGAAGCGGTCTTTCGGGTGACGAAAGGGCAGGTGGTGGCGCTGGATGGCAAGACCATCCGGCGCAGCCACGACCAGGCCCTCGGTCAGGATGCGATCCATCTGGTGAGTGCTTGGGCCAGCCAGACCGGGATTGCCCTGGGGCAGCGCAAGGTGGATGACAAGTCCAACGAGATCACAGCGATCCCGGAATTGCTGCGCTTGCTGGAGGTGTCAGGGTGCATTGTGACAATCGATGCGCTGGGGTGCCAAAAGGCCATTACCCAGGCGATCCGCCATGCCAAAGCCGATTATGTGCTCCAGGTGAAGGATAACCAAGCTAAGCTGCGCCAAGACCTGGAAGACTGGTTTGTCTACGGGGATCAACAAGCCTTCAAGGGACTAGCGGTGGATTATCATCAAACCATCGACAAGTCCAATGGACGCATTGAAATCCGCCGCTGCTGGGCCATTGCGGACCCTGTCGCGTTTGAATATATTCGCCACTATGACGCTTGGACCGACCTCCAAACCATTGTGCGCGTGCAGCGGGAAGTGCGTGCTCAGGGCAAAACGTCGTTTGAAACCGCCTATTACATCAGCAGTCTCCCCAACGATGCGGCCCGTTTGCTGGCAGCCACCCGCCATCATTGGGCGATTGAAAACAGCTTTCATTGGGTCCTGGATGTCACGTTCCGCGAAGATGAGTCGCGCATTCGATCTGGGGATAGTCCACAGAATATGGCCGTGTTTCGCCATTTGGCCTTGAACATCCTCAACCAAGACCCGTCCAAGCTGAGCCTCAAACAGAAACGCTTCCGCGCCGGCCTGGACGATTCCTTCTTGCTTGAGTTACTCACCCGCATTTGATGCGATTACCCTGTGCGTACTATCTATTTTCTTGAAATTATTCTGGATAATGTGTACAATGCACATACATCTATAAGGATTTAAGTTACTGGACTGCGATAGGAGGTTATCAGCGAGCCGATTCCCATCCCGATCGTCCCGTGCCCGTGCAGCGAACTTTACAGCGTGCGTCACACACAGTTACATCACCACGAGCAGAAGAGGAGAACACTATGTATCGTCTCGCCCGTCGTCTGGTCTATGCGGGCTTCTCGCTCGCCCTTGTCGTGGCTTTCGTGGTTTCGCTCCTGCCCACCTCCCCGGCGCTTGCGCAGGGTGGGAGCATTCTCGACGAAGTGCGCCAGCGCGGCGTGCTTAACTGCGGTGTAAATGGCGGGG
>SZPD01000541.1 GCA_030263515.1 Anaerolineae bacterium CFX9
CAGCGTCCCGCCGTTCAGGTTGATCGTCATCGCGCCGGGGGGCGGGTTGAGATCGGCGCGCCGACCGACGAAGGCGATCCGTCCGTCATCCCCGACGAGTACGCACTCAGAGTCCGGCTGGGCAGGGTTCATGGTGTGGATGATGCCGTTTTCGAGCAGAAGCATGGACGAATTTCCATTCAGGCGAATACAGACCGTGACCAGATTATGGCATATCGGCAGCAAAACGAAAAAAGCCCTCGAATTCATCGAGAGCTTTCCGATCGGCACAGGGTTTCGTTCTATCGGCGGCGGGTGCGGGCGCGCAGGCTGAGCAGCGCCCATACGAACAGGATCACGCCGAGCAGCAGCGAAGCGCTTACCCCGCGGAGGATGATCTGTGTGTCCCAGCCAGAATTGAGCAGGGTTCGCATGGCTTCGAGGATATACGTGATTGGGTTATAGGTCGCCGCTGTCTTGATCCAGCCGCTCAGCAGTTCTAGTGGCACGAAGGTCGCAGTCAGGAACGACAGCGGGAAAAACAGGAAGCTCGCACCGCCTGTCGCCGCCGCGCTGCCCGTCCGCAGGGCGATACCCACTGTGAAGCCCGCGAAGCCGACGCCCAGCAGCAGCGACAGCCCGATCACCGCCAGTACGCCGGGAAGCCCTGTTTCCGGCCGCAGACCGAGCAGGAAGCCAAGACCCAGCAGCAGAATCGTCTGGATGGCAAGCAGGATTGCGCCTGCGATCATAGGGCCGAGCAGCAGCGCCGAACGACTGATCGGCGTCAGCATCAGCTTGTCGAAGTAGCCGCGCTCAATATCCCGGACGATGCTCTGACCGGCGACGCCTGCGCCGCTCAGCGAAGCGGAAACGACCGACAGCGGCAGGATGAAACCGATATAGCTCTGCCCGGCCAGCCCCGGCAGGAAACCGGATGCGTTGCCAAGCGTCGAATTGTAGACCAGCAGGAAGAAGACACTGATGATCAAGCCGGGCAGCACAGCAGCAGGGACGCGGAAGTTGGTCACCAGCGTTCGCCATGTCAGCATGCTGACCTGAAGCAGAAAGGGCATCCGGCCTTCCGGTTTCTCGCGTAGGGCAGCAGAAGCGGGCAGCGGGGTTGTGATCGTGGTCATGATGAATTCACCTCTGAAAGTCTGAGATCAGGTCGGATGAGGGTTAACGACGGCTGAAGCGGCGTTCGCCGGGGACAGCAGATTCCGGCTGAGGCGTCTCGTCGTCCTCGCTGAATGTCTGCCCGGTGACCTGGAGGAACACATCGTCCAGCGTCGGCTGCGTCAGCGTGAGGGCGACAGGTTCCAAGCCGCCCGCATTGATCCGGTTGACCACCGCAGGCACAATCTCTGCCGCCTTATTGCGGTACAAACGCAGAGTCTTGCGGTCAACGTTCACCTTGTCGAACAGTTCTTCCACCAGCGCGCGCGCCTGTTCCACGGCATCACTGTCCCTGAATGTGACATTGATCGACTCGCCCCCAATGGCAGACTTGAGTTCTTCCGGCTGACCTTCAATACGGATCTGCCCCTTGTCGATGATGGCGATCCGGTCTGCCAGTTCGTCGGCTTCTTCCAGATACTGGGTCGTCAGGAAGATCGTCATACCATATTCGCGGTTCAGGCGGCGGACCTCGGTCCATACATCGCGGCGGCTTGCAGGATCCAGCCCGGTCGTTGGCTCATCCAGAAACAGGATGTCCGGCTGATGCGCCAGCGCCATCGCCAG
>SZPD01000121.1 GCA_030263515.1 Anaerolineae bacterium CFX9
GGACGTGTTGGCGGCGAGATCTACTATCAACTGATCAGCAACATCGGCGAGATCGGCGGCTTTGTCGTCGTGATCGGCTGGCTGATCGTCGCCGTCATGTTCACGCTCAGCCTGAGCGCGCGCGATATCTCCATCTTCTTCGTGAGCATCTTCCGCAGCTTCAACGATGCGCAGGCGCGCCGTCGTCAGCGTCGGATGGCGATGGCGGCAGAACGTGAGGCCAAACGCGCAGCGGAAGCTGCTGCGCTCGGCACGGGCGTTGCGGTGACAACCGATGCTCTGCCAGCGGGGAAAGCGCCCGCTCTGCCAGCGGCTGGCACACTGCCGCTGCCCACAAGCGCACCCTCCAGCGCGGGGACTGCCTCTGCGCCGCCCGTGGATGCTGCGGAAGAACGCCGCAGTATCCCGATCACTATGGGCGGGCGCACTTACAGCGCGCCGTTCCGCCCCGGCGATCCGGTTCCGGTGGAAACGGGCACAGCATCCAGCCCTGCATCTCTGCCTGTGCCGCCTGTAAGGACAGAAGCGCCCGCAGCCGTGGCAAAAACCCCGGACAAGACGGACGACAAAACCGACGAAAAGGATAAGAAGGACGAAAAGAGCGGCGGGCTGTTCGGACGCTTCCGCGGCGCTGCAGGTATCGGCGGCGCTGTTGCGGCGGGCGCTGCCATCGGTGCGGCGAAGGTCGTGGGCGAGGCGCTCGACGCGGGTGAGAAGAAGGACTCGCCGGAGGACAAAAAAGCGGGCGGGCTGTTCGGCCGCCTGCCGCTGCCGCGCCCCGGCGAAAAGAAGCCTGAACCTGCCGACGGGAAGCCGGAGAGCGAGACTGGCAAGCCGGCCGGCTCATCCGTGATGGCTCCTGCTGCCAGCGCTGCGCCGCCTGCCACCTCCTCAGGACGACCCAGTGTGCCGCCGCTGCCCACCATTGGCGGGGCAGGATCCACCTCCACAGCGCCAGCGCCTGCTGTGGGAAGCCCGCGTCCATCCGGGCTGACCCCCAGTCCATTCGGCAAGCCGCCAACCCCGCTGGGCAAACCGCCTGTGCGTGACGAGGAGGATCTGACCGATGAGGACGATGCGGACGCCAGCCGCGGCGGAGTAGTTCGCAGCAGCGCTGTGCCTGGCGCAAAGCCTGCCGGCCCGTCTCCGTTCGGTTCCAGACCTTCGCCGCTGGGTAAACCCCCGGTTGATGAAGATGAGGACGACGAGGACGAGGATCTGCTCGATGAGGATGATCTGCTTGACGATGAGGAACCGGAAGACTGGAAGAATCTGCCGCCCGCCAAGCCCAAGAGCACAACGACTACCAGCCCGGCGCTGACGCCTGCGAGCAGCCGTCCGCTCACAACGGCGACCGGCAGCGCTGCGACTGTACCGCTCTCGAAACCGGCGGCAGCTCCAACAGATGACAAGACGCCTGCTGCGCCAGCGGCTTCCGGTACTGGCGGAACCACACCCGGCAGCGAAACCTCACCGGCAGCCAGCGACAGCGCGCCGATCCCCGATTTGCAGACCCGGCTGGCGGCGCTGCGCTCGATGCAGGCGGACGCAGGCACAGAAAAGACTGCTCCGTCCGAAGAAAAGAAACCGGACGCCGCCAGACCGGCTGAGCCAGCGCGCAGCGCCTCTCCGTTTGGCAAACCGGACGATATCATGGCGGGTGATGGCGGGCGCAGTTATGTGCCGCCGAGCCTGTCTCGCCCGACGCAGGGGGATAAGCCTCAGCCGCCGCCGCTGCCTTCGCTCACACCGACTGAAAAGCCGCCTGCGACGACGCCCTCAGGGCGGGTGATCACGCCCGCCACAACGCCCGGCGCAGAAAAGCCGACTCCTGTGGCGCACGGCAGCGCGCCACAGCCTCCGGCTCCGTCTGTCCGCCCCGGCGGCAGCCCTGCGCCAGCGCGCCCGGAACCGGTGATCAACCCGCCGACCCCGGCATCTGCGCCGGTTTCGACCACGCCAGCACCGCCAGCGGATGGCGCGCGCAAGGGACGCAAGGAATGGAAGATGGTCGATGTCGCCGCCCTGCTCTCAACCGGAACCGATCAGGAGATGGATCACAACAAGCTGATCGAACGAGCGCACACGATCGAGGATACGCTCTCCAGCTTCGGCGCGCCGGGTCGCGTGGTTGAGGTGCGCACCGGCCCGGTGATCACGCAGTTCGGTGTCGAGCCGGACTATATTTCATCTCGCGGGGGCAAGAAGAACCGCGTCAAGGTAAGCGCGATCGCCGCGCTGGACAAGGACCTGCAGCTTGCGCTGGGGGCCAAGAGCATCCGTATCGAAGCGCCCGTGCCGGGCAAGGGCTACGTCGGCATCGAAGTGCCGAATGACCAATCGACGATCGTGCGCCTGCGCGATGTGATGGAATCGCCAGAGTTCCGCAAATACGCCAGTTCGCCGCTGGCGATCGCGCTTGGGCAGGGGGTCGATGGCACGCCGGTCGCCGCTGATCTCGCCGCCATGCCGCATCTGCTGATCGCAGGCACAACCGGGTCTGGCAAGTCGATCTGCGTCAACGCCATCATCGCCAGTCTGCTGATCCGCAATGCGCCGGACAGGGTCAAGTTCATCATGGTGGACCCAAAGCGCGTTGAACTGACGGGCTATAACGGGATCCCGCATCTGGTCGCGCCGGTCGTGGTTGAGCTGGAGCGCATCGTGAGCGTGCTCAAATGGGTGACGCGCGAGATGGACGAGCGCTATCGCCGTTTTGCCAACGCCGCCGCCCGCAATATCGAGGACTACAACCGGCATCTGCCCTCTGGCGAGCCGCCGCTGCCCTATATCGTGGTCATCATCGATGAGCTTGCCGACCTGATGATGCTGGCTCCGGATGATACCGAGCGTCTGATCACGCGCATCGCGGCGCTGGCGCGCGCGACGGGGATCCACCTCGTGATCGCCACGCAGCGCCCATCGGTCGATGTCGTCACCGGCCTGATCAAGGCGAACTTCCCGGCGCGCATCGCGTTCGCGGTGGCGGGCAGCGTGGACAGCCGCGTCATCCTCGACCAGCCGGGCGCTGAGCGTCTGCTGGGTCGTGGAGACATGCTCTACATGTCGGGCGATTCTCCAGCGCCGCAGCGTTTGCAGGGCGTGTACGTCAGCGATACGGAGATCAACAATATCACCCGCTTCTGGCGGAGCCAGGTCGATGAGAGCGACCTCGCCAGCCAGCGTCCGATCCTGTCGTCGTTTGCCATGGATGAGGCGACCGAGAAGCGCGAGGTCAGCAAAACGTGGTCCCCAACCCAGGCGAATCGACCGGCGAGTGCCGGCATGACGACGACCAGCACACAGCAGGTGCTGTGGGATCGGGAGTCTACCGGGCAGTCCGCCAGCCGGATGGGGACGGATGAGGACGGCGACAGCGTGGACGACGCGCTCTACGAGCAGGCAGTGGACCTGGTTCGCCGGCTGAACAAGGCGAGCGTCTCGCTGCTTCAGCGGCGTCTCCGCATCGGCTATACGCGCGCCGCCCGGCTGATCGATATCATGGAGGAACGCGGCATCGTCGGCCCGCCCGTGGAGGGCAGCAAGCCGCGCGACGTTCTCCCACCCAAATAAATCAGCGGCACGCGCCCCAAGACACCAGACCGCCCGTGATCACAGCGCGATCACGGGCGGTTTTTTTTGTGCCTGCTGCGGATGTGCGCTACCTGAGATTCTGCGCGTCGTCCAGCCGGCCGTCTGCCAGATCGAAGATCAGGTTGCGCAGGCGTTCCGGGTTGGGGACAGCGACCATCGAGATTTCCGCGCCGCTTGATCCCGGCGTCTGGATGTTGATATCGCCGTAGCCGAAGATCGTGCCCAGCGGACCCCGGTTGACGGTCACGTCGGTGATATTTTCGATCGACAGCGAGGTTTCATTGGTGTTGAGGATCGAGCCGCGTCTCTGCGTGACCCGGCGGGTCGTCAGCGTGATGTAGTTCTGCTGCCAGAACAGGATGACCCAGAGTCCGAGCGTGATGATCGCCTTGAACCAGAAGCCGCTGTACCAACGGCTGGTGCGCCAGATGCCGAGTGTCCGTTCCGGCTGGCTGAGGAGCTGCTCACGCGCGCGCATCCGGGCTGAGGCATCGATATTGGCTGGAGGGGTAGACATGTGTACACGCCTTTCAGATGGGGTTCGTCTCTTTGATTATAGGCACAATTATCGATTCGGATCAGGGTCTGATGATGCATCGGCCTCTTTGTAGGATCCGCCGAATTGGGGAATAATACAGATGTTCGGTATCAAGGTTCGGAAATTCGTATGACAGACCCGATTCGCGTCCTGCATTTTGCCGATATTCACATCGGCATGGAGAACTACGGCAAGACTGACCCGGAGACGGGCCTGAGTACCCGCGTGCGTGATTTTCTGCGTCGTATGGACGAGATGATCGAGTATGCGAGTGAGAATCAGGTCGATCTGACCGTGTTTGCGGGGGATGCCTTCAAGACGCGCGCGCCCAACCCGACGTTTCTGCGCGAATTCTCGCATCGTGTTCGCGATCTGACCGCGCTGGCTCCGCTGGTGATGCTGGTCGGCAATCATGATGTGCCCCCCGCGGCGCTGAAGGCATCGAGCATTGAGATCTATCAGGTGCTGGATGTCCCGAATGTCTGGGTCGCCAGCGGCTATGAAACCCGCACGATCGAGACGCGGCGCGGCGCGGTCACGGTCGCTAGCGCGCCTTACCCGATGCGTTCGCTGCTGCTGGAGCATGTCGAGACGGGCAGCATGACGATTCGCGAGATCGACCTGATCCTGGCGAAAGAACTGGGACACCAGATCGAGTCGATGGCGGAAACTGCCGACGCACTGCCGTATCCGCGCCTGCTGACCGGGCATTTCACGGTGCAGGGGGCGGTCGTGGGCAGTGAGCGCCAGATCATGCTGGGGCGCGATATCGAGGTCCCGCCCGGCGTGCTGGCAGATCCCCGCTGGGATTACGTTGCGCTCGGTCATGTCCACAAACACCAGAACCTGACGCGCGGCCGCGAGGATGTGCCGCCCGTGGTTTATGCGGGCAGCATGGAGCGCATCGATTTCGGCGAGGAAGGCGATCCCAAAGGCTACTGCTGGGTGGAGCTGGCACGCGGGGCGACGAAGTGGCACTTTCAGCGCGTCGCCGCGCGCCCGTTCGTCACACTCAAGGTGGACCTGCGCCAGAGCGAAGACCCGACCTACGAAGCCGTGCGCCTGATCGAAAGTCATGATCTGACCGGCGCAGTGGTGCGTCTGATCATCCAGCTCACGGTCGAAACCGAAGCGCGCCTGAACGAAGCCCTGCTGCGTGATGCGCTGCGGCGCTGCGGCGTCAGCGTGATCGCCGCCATCCGCAAGGAAGTCGAGCAGCCAGAGCGCGCCCGGCTGGGCGGCAATCCTGAAGGCATGACCGACAGCCAGCTTCTGGAACGTTACCTGATGAGCCGTGATGTGCCGGTAGAGCGCCGCGCTCACCTGATCGAGGTGGCGGAGGCGCTGTTCGAAAGTGCCCGCCAGCACGAAGGCGAGACGGCTTAAATCCGCTCGCCCGCATTCATTTTCTGACCACCCATCTGATGGAGTGATGTTCGCGTATGCTGCCGCTTCAACTTGAGATCCGCAATTTTCTGGCTTACCGATCGCCGGATCCGGTGCGTTTCGAGGGGATTCATCTGGCTTGCCTGACGGGTGCGAACGGCGCGGGCAAGTCTTCCCTGCTGGACGCGATCACCTGGGTGCTGTGGGGGAAGGCGCGGGCACGCCGTGACCCGGAGCTGGTGCATCTGGGGCAGTCGGATATGTCCGTCCAGCTTGATTTTGAGCAGGAAGGGACGATCTACCGCGTAATTCGGCGGCATGCGCGGCGGGGCGGCGGTCAGGGTGAACTGACGCTGCATGCGCGCCTCGATGACGGCGGCTGGAACCAGATTAATGCGGGCAGTATCCGGGCTACCCAGGACCAGATCAACCGGCTGCTGCGGCTGGAATATGAAACCTTTGTGCATTCCGCTTTCCTTCAGCAGGGCAAAGCGGATGCTTTCACCACACGAACGCCGAAGGAACGCAAACAGATCCTGAGCGACATCCTGGGGCTTGATCGCTGGGAAGTTTACGAGAAGCTCGCCAAAGAACAGATCGCCGCGATCGACGCTGATATCAGCGTGATTCAGATGGGCATTCGCGAGCGCGATGCCGAGATCGCCCGTGAACCGGAATATGAGCGTCAGCTTGCCGATGCCCGGACCGCCGAGGAAGAGGCTCAGCGCGCGCTGACGATTGCCGAAGAGCGGGTGCGCGAGCTGGACGGCGCGCGCGCGGAACTCAACGCCGCAGAAGCCCAGAAGGCGGCTGTCGAGCGCCGGCTGAACAGCTATCAGACTGATCTGCACGACGTTGCGCTTGAGATCGCCCGGCTGGAGGAGCGCGTCCGCAGTTTTGAAGCGACGGTCGCCAGTCGTGAGCAGATCGAAGCGGGATATGCCCGTTTGCAGGAAGCGCGCAGCGAAGATACAGCGCTTGGCAGCAAGCTGATGCAGCTTAACGATGTCGATAACAGCCGGCGCAGCCTGGAAAAGCAGATCGATGAGGCGCGCGGTGCGCTGGAACGTGAGATCAGCGGGCTTGAGGCGGAGATCCGCGAGAAGCAGCGCATCGCCGCCGCTGCAACGCCGGATGATCTCGCGCAGGCACAGGATGATCTGCGCCGTGCCGAGGCGGTTGAGCAGGAGCGCAGCCAGCTTCTGGAGCTGATCTCCACGCTGGAACAGGAACGCTCCCGACTGAGTGCGCAGAATGAAGGGCTGCGCGTCGAGATGGACACGCTCAAGGATCGGCTGGATCGACTCATGGCAGTTGAAGGGGCGTTGTGCCCCCTGTGCGGTCAGCCGCTGAGCGAGGAGAACCGGCAGACGCTGATCGCGGATTGCGAACGCGACGGCAGGCTGCGCGGGGATACCTTCCGCCGCAATCGTTCGCGTCTGGACGAGATCGCTGATCTGGTGCGCAAGCACCGCGACCGCTCGGAAGATCTGATCGTCGAGGTGCGCAAGCTCAATGCGCTGCGGGAACGCGCCGGCCGGCTGGAAAAAGCTGCTGAGGATGCTCACCACGCCGAGACAGCGCTCATGGAACTGGAAGCCCGCCGCGCCGCGCTCGAACGGGCGATCGCCGAGGATGATTATGCGCACGAACTGCGCGCGCAGCTAGCCGCCCTTGATGCCCAGCGGGAGGCGCTCGGCTATGACCGGGCGCGCCATGACAGTGCTCGTGAGGATGTCGCCGCGTATGCGCAGTACGAAAAGCGCCAGACGGAACTGGAACTGGCGCTGAAATCGCTGCCGCAGGATCAGGAAATGCTGGCAGGGGCGGCGGCGCGTCGTGAACGACTTCAGGCGGCGCAGGCAGAAGGACAGGAAGAACTGACGAGCGTGATTGCCACGATTGAGGCGCTCAGGCTCAAAGTCACGGAATGGCAGGCGCGCGTTGATGAGGAGCGGCGCTACCGTCTCCAGTATACGCAGGCACGCGACCGCCGGACTTCGGCTGAACAGACTCTGCGCTCGATCGACGACTCGCGCCGTCGCAGGCAGGATCTCGAAGCCCGCCTGACCACCCAGCGAGAGACTCTCGCCGTCTACGCACAACTGCGCGAGGCATTCGGCAAGAATGGCATCCCGGCGATGGTCATCGAGACGGCCATTCCCGAACTGGAGACCGACGCCAATCGTCTGCTCGCCCGCATGACGGATGGGCGCTTCAGCCTGCGCCTCTCAACCCAGCGCGAAAAGGTCACCGGCGGACTGAGCGAGACGCTCGAAATTAAGATTAGCGATGACCTGGGCGAGCGCAGTTATGAAATGTTCAGCGGGGGCGAGGCGTTCCGCATCAATTTCGCGCTGCGTGTGGCGCTTTCACGCCTGCTGGCGCGGCGGGCGGGTGCGCAGCTTCGGACGCTGTTCATCGATGAGGGGTTCGGCACGCAGGATGAGGACGGGCGCAACAAGCTGATCGAGGCGATCACCGCCATTCAGGATGATTTCGACATGATCCTGATCATCACCCATCTGGAAGATCTGCGCGATTCGTTCCCGGTGCACATTCTGGTCGAAAAACGAGGCGATGGCAGTTTTATCAGTATTCGATAATTGTTTTACGCTTAAGTTACAAGAATCCCTTTAGAATTACATATAGAACGTTCTCTATTCATATTGTTGCTCAATGGTTATAAAATAGCCTGTATTCCGTATGCAGCATGAACTGATTGAAGCAAAGTCTGAAATGCAGCTCCCAAAAACGCTCAATGTGGTGGTCACCGGAACAGCGCGTTCCGGAAAGAAAACGTTCGTCGATGCCATTCGCGAGCGCGAATCGTTTGAAGGCGGCTTCAACGCCCTGCGCAACTACTTCGGTCGTGTGCGCCTGACCCCCGATCTGACACTTTTCCTCTTTCCCGCGTCTGCCAAGCGTCACCTTGCGCTGATCGGGGAAATCCTCGACAGCGGCTTCCTCGGCGTGGTAGTGCTGGTGGACAGCACCAATCCGGAGAGCTTCAAGGATGCGCGCGCCATGCTCGACAGCCTGCGCGCGAACGCTCCCGCTCCCTACATCATCGCTGCCAACAAGCAGGATGCGCCCGGAGCCTGGGGGATTGAGGATCTGCGCATCGCCCTGCGCGTGGACGAAGATATGCTGATCATGCCGTGCAACTCGCGCGATCGCGATTCGGTCAAGGCGGTGCTGCTGGCGCTGTTCGACCGGGTGCTGGAACTGGTCGAAACCGGACGCGACACCGAGCCGCTGATGGGGACGGGGGATACCGAACAGCTCACCCCGCGCGATACGACTGAAGCCAACCCCGCCAAACGCACGACCGATCTGCTGCCGCCCGCGCCGGAAACCCTTCCCGAAACCCTGCCTGAAACGGAAGAACAACCGCCTAAGCCGCGCATTCGCAAGCTGTCTGCCAACGCCATCAAACCCCTTAAAAAATAGCCGCTTCGTCCTGTTTTCCGCGCAGGAAATCCGGTTTCGCGTTATATTCTGGCTGTTAAAAATCACGCGCACGGGAGCGACAGGGAGTGTGCCGTCATGCTCAATCGTCAACGCATGCTGATCAGCAGCGCGCTGATCCTGGCGGGTATCCTCGTCTTTGCGCTGGTGCAGTTCAGCGCGTCTGCACAGCAGACACCGGCTGGCGCTACGCCGACCTCTGTCTTTGATTTCAACATTGCGCCGACGACGGATTTCAACCCTGCCACGGCGACCGCGCCGCCAGCGCTCTCCGGTGTTTATGGGCGGGCTGAGCGCGCGCCGGTCTCGATCCGCAGCGGGCCCGGTCTGGAATATCCCCGCATCGGCTTCCTGCGGCTGGGCGCGTCGATCGATATCATCGGTTATAACGGCTATGACCTGAACCGCCCGTGCAGCGCCAATTTTGAAGCCGATCTCGATATGTGGGTGTACGTCGATCTCAATGGGCTGCGCGGCTGGATGGCACGCTGCGCGCTGACGATCGGCGGCGAGCGCAACATGGCGAATTTCATCATCAACACAGGGCCGCCGGGATCCAATCCGCCGCCCGGCGCGCCGACCCGGACACCGATCTTCGGCACACCGACCCCGTTCACAGTCTATGATGGGTTTGGGACGCGCTATGTCATCCCGCCGACGCCGGGATCGTAGCTGAAGCGCGAAAAAGGCTGTGCATCAGGGGAAAATGAGCAAATCTATCTGTAGTTTGAGATGAACAGTTCTTTTCCCTTTTGGGCATTTTCCTGCCTGAAATTGTTCATGCCATATTGAAGTTCCCATTCCTCAATATGAGCGAAGTCGAACAATTCGCGTATGAAGGGAGAGTCGTCATACGTAATGAGCCACCGATGTGGGCATTTGCGCATCACGTGCGCAAAGCGCTCATGATCAAAGGCGGTATGGAGCGCGCCACGAACACCGTACAGTCTGGATTGTGTGGCGCTGTAATATGGGGGATCGAGAAATATAAATACCTGTTCCCCTTCCTGAAGAACAATGCTTTCATAATCCTTATTGCAGATGGTGACAGAAGACAGCAGAGACTGTAAAGCCCGCAGTCTGTCAATCGAAGACTGCGTGAAGCGCTGTTCAAAGGCGAGCTGAGAGTAGCCCCCCGCATCCATTACGCCGGAAAATGTAATTCGATTCATGATGAAGAATCGAACTGCCCGGTCGAAGTCCGAGCGCATATTCGCTTCATCCGTCAGAAATTCATACAGTTCTCTGCCCCTGCCGCTGTATTGTGTGTGAAATGACTGCACCGTATCTGCCAGCAGATCGAGATCATCGCGGACGTACAGCCAGAAACAATACAGATCGCGATTCAGATCGTTGATCGTATACAGAAGCGATTTTCCAAATCTTTCGCGGATGGCGAAATAGACCGAGCCGCCCCCTACGAACGGCTCGCGATACTCGCGCATGTTTGCTGGTATCCTGCGCAGGATCTGGTGAATGGCTCTCGATTTCCCGCCGGGATACCGGAGCGGACTTTTATAGGAACGAGTCATGATCCTGAATCCAGAACTATGGTAAGTCCCTGGTTGGCGGCCGCTTCCCTCTGAAGGGCATGAATCAGTGCGGCTTCGCGTGGGTTGAAGGTATGTTCATTCAGTTTCAGAAAGGTATTAATTTCATGTTCAAGACCTGGCAGTATTAAAGAACCACGAAAATTCCCAGAGAGCCGAAGCCTCACACTAAAATTCATTTTGACTCCATCAAGCTTGAGAGAATGCAGGTTTCTGAACAGGATAAGTTTGAATAATCCATCCTTAATGTCGTCTACGGCAGGCAATCTTGATTGAGTACTGTTTTTGGCTTCCTGAAGAATAAGATGTTTTCCTTGAGGAATAACTTCATCGACTGTCAAATGATAGCTTCCGCCGAGATAGTTAGAAATGGTGAATACACCCTTAGCCGCACCAGAAAGCTGTTCGAGTTTATGGATTACCTTAGACTCACGCATAGCAGCACGGAACGAACTATCTAAAGTCGCAGTCTTGAATGCCTGTAAATCAAAAATTCCTCGCGGTGCGCAGCGTTCTAGCCGTTGCTCATGCTTTTTGTATGAGTGTAACCTTACATGCTCTTCAACAGAAATGCGTTTATATGCTTCGATAGCATTCTGATAAACACTTACAAAGTCGTTTTCGAAGTGAGCGGTGTTCCAGTGTAAGGCAGATTGTTGACTACTACGAATCTTGTCAATTTTGCTGCATATATAATTTGCGTTAAGACGCTGATTTGAAATACGACTATCTCCAACACGAGAGGCGCTTTCAAACCAACTAAGAATCACGTGGATATTAAGTAAATTCATCCATGAAAATGTGATGAAATTAATCATGTCGTTATTCGCATCAGCGCCTTCATCCTTGATGATAGGAATAATTGCAATTCGCTTCGTTTGTCGCCCATAGATGTTGTACATCCGTGCAAATGGATAAGTCCGGGTTCTTTTTGGGGTTTTCCAAACAGCGTATGCAATCTCATCTGTCTGTAGGTGATCAGCAAATGTCACTAGTCCAAAGGGGCGAGACTGATTTACGTCAAAAGTGTCAAGCCTGTAACTTTCGAGTTCTGAGGTGAGCTGAGGGGAATACTCTACATTCTTTATGTTTCCTTCAAAATGTAGAGTCCGCATCATTTATCCTATAGGAAGCAACTTCACGTGAGAATAAAATCGAATGTTACATAGGATGGATCTTTTATACAACCCGCTTGCGTTGGGTTGTACGATACTTACCCTGCTTTCACATGTTTTAGAGTGCTCATCTCAGAGTTCCCCGGCGACAG
>SZPD01000122.1 GCA_030263515.1 Anaerolineae bacterium CFX9
GGTCCCGTTCCGACCGTGCCCCCCGCCCCCCCTGCGGGTGGAGAAGCACAGCCGACACCCGCCGCCCCGCTGCCTGCGCCGGTGGTCAATACTGCCCCGGTACGCGGCTTTGGGCTGGGCGGGCATGTTCAGGGGTTTGGTGATTATGCCGCCCAGCAGATGCGCCGCGCAGGGATGACATGGGTCAAGCGACAGTGGCGCTATCAGCAGGGGCAAAGCGGCGACATGCTGGCGGGCTGGATCAACGATGCTCACGCCCGCGGCTTCCGTATCCTGATCGGTGTGCTGGGTTCGCCCGGCGCAGTGCTCCAACCCGGCTATTTTGACCAGTACGCGGCATTCGTGGCCGGTGTCGCCGCGGCAGGCGCAGACGCGATTGAAGTCTGGAATGAGCCGAATATCGACCGCGAATGGCCTGCAGGCTCGATCGATCCTGCGTTGTATACCCAGCTCCTGGCACGTGCCTATAACGCCATCAAGGCAGCAAATCCGAACACGCTCGTCGTCAGCGGTGCGCCCGCGCCGACCGGATTCTTCGGTGGATGCAGCGGCGCAGGCTGTGACGACAATCTGTTCGTACAAGGGATGGCGGCCGCCGGAGCGGTCAACTACATGGACTGCGTAGGAATTCACTATAACGAAGGCATCCTGCCGCCCAACGCCACCAGCGGTGATCCACGCGGTTCCAGCAATCACTATTCCCGTTATTTCACGCGGATGATCGACACCTACAATGCCGCTTTTGGCAGTCGTCGTCCGCTGTGCTTCACCGAAATCGGCTATCTCTCGCCAGAAGGTTATCCGCCGCTGCCTGCCGGATTCACATGGGCAGAGAATGTCACCGTGGCGCAGCAGGCTGCCTGGCTCGATCAGGCGGCTGCTATCGCGGCGCGCCGCAATGTGCGTCTCTTCATCATCTGGAATGTCGATTTCACCGTCTATGACAGCGATCCGCAGGCTGGCTTCGCCATCATTCGTCCCGGCGGAGCCTGCCCGGCGTGCGATCTCCTCGGCAGTTAGTCCTCCCATCCAGCCCCTCTGCGCAGACAGCGTGCGCAGGGGGGCATCCAGAGGTTTCACAGGAAGCAAGCGATGAGTAATAACAATCCACCGTCCGATTTCGACTTCGATCTCGACGACATTCCGCCGAACAAGACCCTGCCACAGCCACAGCGCGATCCGCGTGTGACGACGGGATCGCAGCCGGCGGTGAACCCACAGCCGCAGGCTTCCACATCGCAGCAGATGCCCGCCATCCGCGCCAGCTACGGCGGTTACCAGTATCAGCAGCGTCCAAAGCGCCGTTCTGGGTGTGGGTGCTGGGTGACAGCCATCGTCTCGCTTTTCATCGCGGCGGCGCTGATCGTCGCCGGGCTGTTCCTGCCGCCGATCAGCCTGTATGACCGGCTGTTCGGTCCGCAGTTCGCCGCGCTGACGGCGCAGAACAATGCGACCGGGCGCGACGGATTCACGCTGGCAGTCTATGATCCGGGCTTCGCCGGCGGCTACGAAGTCGCCCTCAGCAGCACCCCGCTGGATACCTTCGTCAACACCAGCGCGAACGCAGAGGCATGGATCGCCGCCGCGGCGGCTTCGTCTCCCCCCGGCATGGCGCTGCAAAGCCCGGTTTACAGCATCACAACGCAGGGCGCACGTCCTGATGAGGTCACGATCAGCATTGACATTCCGCGCACGGTTGGCGATCCCGATCTGCTCGATATGTACGGCTACAGCAACCAGAGCGGACAGTGGGCATTCATCCCGGCGTCCATCAGCGGCACGCAGATGATCACCACCCTGGAGCAGGTTCCGGATCGCGTGGCGCTCTTCCAGGCAGAACCGCCGAACCAGCCGCGCGTGCTGGTCTCGATCGATATCGCACAGCGGCTGTCATCAGAAGCGGCGCAGCTCGCCACGATCGTCGCTCCGGCTGGGCTTCAGCCGACACTTCAGGGCACGCTCACGGGGAGCCTGGCTCCCGGCTTCGCGCTGGATGCCAGCTATCTTGTCATGCCCGTCATCCGCAATTTCAGCGATGCCCGCGCCACCGATCCGGGCACTGTCACGGCGGTGATCGCCAACAGCGCGCTGCGCTCATCGCACGCGGCACAGGTCGCCGCATTTGCCAGCACCGGCTATGACGGCGTGATCATCGATTACCGCGATCTGCCGGAAGAACAGCGCGCCAACTTTACCGCATTCGTCCGCGATGTCTCGCTCAACCTGCAAGGGACGGGGCTGATGCTTGGCGTGGTCGTTCCGCCTGCGCGCAACGAAGCGGGCGCGTGGATCACCGGCGCGTATGACTGGCGCAGGCTGGGAGAACTGGTCGATCTCTTCCAGATCGATCTGCCGCTTGACCCGACGCTGTATGCGCCCGGCGAAGATCGCTTCATCGAGGCGATGCTGCGCTATGCCATCAGCGAGGTCAGCCGCGCCAAAATCATCACCGGACTGTCCGCATTGAGCGTCCGCCAGGTGGGCGGCGACTTCACGCCGATCACGTTCGATCAGGCGCTCTCGGCGCTGGGAGATGTGGAGATCGGCGCAGATTTCACGCCTGCGGGAACACTGCCGCCTGGCTCGCTGCTGGAAGCCCGGCTCGACGGCTTCCGCGCTCAACCCGGCACGGACAGCGGAACCGGGCTGCCCTACGTCGATTACCTGCGTGCCGACGGTTCCCAGGCGGCGCGCATGTGGCTGACGGACGGCGACTCCCTGCGCTATCGCATGGATCGCACGATCCCGTTCGCGCTGAGCGGCGTGGCATTCACCGATCTGCTCACGCCGGGCATCGCCGAGGGCATCTACGCCACCATCCTGAATTACAAGCTCGGCCTGCCCGCCATTCGGGAGAATATCGAGCTGGCACTGCGCTGGACGATCGAAAGCGCAGACGGCGTCATCAGTGAGGTGACGACCGGGCTGAATGACATCCTCGTCGCCACCATCGAAGCGCCGGACGGCAACTACGCAGTCAACGTGGCGGTGGTCGGCGGCGACAGCAGCTCACGGCGCAGCGGCGCAGCAGTGGCAGTCTTTGCGCCGACGCTGACGCCAACGCCGCTGCCCACAGCGACGCCAACGCCAACGCCAGAACCCACCAGCACGCCAGCGCGCGTTGCCATCGCCCCGCCGGCCGGCGGAGGCACAACGGGC
Source organism: Anaerolineae bacterium CFX9 (assembly GCA_030263515.1). Lineage (GTDB taxonomy): Bacteria > Chloroflexota > Anaerolineae > Aggregatilineales > Phototrophicaceae > Flexifilum. The sequence goes on from SZPD01000122.1 coordinate 3,160, forward strand.
GGCGGCGCGCCCGCCGTCGCGCCGGGAGCAGGCAGCATCGCCGTCGGCAATTTCGAGTATGGCGGTCATGTCACCAGCACAGGCAGCGCCACCGCGGCCAACGCCATGCGCAGCGCAGGCATGAACTGGATGAAGGTGCAGCTCCGCTATGGGCCCGGCATGAGTCCCAGCGCAGCCGCATCGGCGATCAGCAGCGCGCACGCTCAGGGTTTCCGGGTGCTGCTGGGCATCGTCGGCAATCCGAATGATATCGCGGCGGGCGGCACGGGCTACTTTGATCAGTTCGCATCGTTCGTTGGCGGGGTTGCCGGTCTTGGCCCGGATGCGATCGAGGTCTGGAATGAGCCGAATATCGATCGCGAATGGCCCGCGGGGCAGATCAGCGGCGGCTTCTATACCGAGCTGCTGCGCCGTTCCTACCAGGCGATCAAGGGAGCCAACGGCAGCGTGATGGTGATCAGCGGCGCGCCCGCGCCCACCGGCGCAGAGGCGGCTTTCCCTGGGCGCGTCGTCAACGATGATACGTTCATCCGCCAGATGGTCGATGCCGGCGCGCTGAACTATATGGACTGCCTCGGCGCGCATTACAATGAAGGCGTCGTCGGTCCCTCGCAGATGAGCGGCGACCCGCGCGATAATTACTACACGCGCTATTTCCGCGGCATGCTGGATACGTACTGGAATCTGATCGGCGGCGCTCGCCCGATCTGCTTCACCGAGCTGGGCTATCTGACGCCGGAAGGCTATCCGCCGCTGGATCCGTTCTTCGCATGGGGAGCCAATACCACTGTGGCGCAGCAGGCTGCCTGGCTGGCAGAAGCCGCAGCGATCTCGTCGCAGAGCGGTCGCGTCCGGCTCATGATCGTCTGGAACGTGGATTTCACGTTCTACGGCGCTGACCCGCAGGCAGGCTACGCCATGATCAGACCCGGCGGCGGCTGCCCGGCATGCAGCGCGATGGCAGCCGCGCGCTGACCGTCATGAATGAATGTGCGGCGCGCTAGAATAGAGACACTCAGCAGGGCAAGGAGCAGGACTTATGGCGGCTAACATCCGCGCAAAATTCCGACGCCAGGTACGCGGCTTCGTGGTGATCTGGACGGGCATCACGATCGTGATGGCGGCGGCGGCGTTCATCGCCATTTACATGGCGTATGGGACGCTCAATCCACAGCCTTCGAGCGTGCGCAACGTCGCCATTCCCCAGGGCACGCAGACCGAAGTGGGGCTGGCGGCGACTGCAACGCCCACATCCACGCCGACCGTCGCCCCGACGATACCCCCCACCGCCGCAGCGACAGAAGCATCGGCTGGCGCACAGGGGGCCGCCCCAACGCCGATCCCGCCGACGCCGACGCTGCTGCCGGTTGATGACCGCCGCTTCCATCTCGGCGTGCAGGTGCAGGTGAGCTATGACCGCATGGACGAATGGACGAACGTGGCGGCGAATCAGCTCAGCGTGAACTGGGTCAAACAGCAGATCCGCTGGGAAGATATGGAGCCGGAAGATGACGCCTTCGACTGGCTGGCGACAGATATTTATCTGCCGTCGGCTGCCCGCCAGGGGCTGCGCGTGCTCGCCAGCGTGGTCACCGCGCCGGACTGGGCGCGCGAGCCGGGCGTTGATCTGTCTCAGCATGGCCCGCCCGCCGACCCGAACGAGTATGCCGAATTTCTGCGCGAGCTGCTGCTGCGCTATCCGCATCAGATCCATGCTATCGAAGTCTGGAATGAGCAGAATCTCGACCGCGAGTGGACTTCTACCGGCGGGCTGAGCGCGGCGAACTACGTGGAGCTGCTGCGCGTCGCCTATCAGACGATCAAGGAAATCGATCCCGGCATCATCGTGATCAGCGGCGCGCTCTCGCCGACCGGGCTGAGCGACGGCGTGCGCGCATGGGACGATTTCACCTACATGGATCAGATGATCGAAGCCGGGCTGCTGAACTATACCGACTGTGTGGGTGCGCATCACAACGGCATCAACGTCTCGCCGGAGTATACCTGGGATAATGTTCCCAATGATCCGACCGCTCAGTTCCGGGGGCCGTTCGATAATCCGCATCACAGTTGGAGCTTCCGCAGCACCCTGCGCACCTACGCCAGCAAGATTCAACTGGCGGGCGGCGATCAGAAGCTGTGCGTCACGGAGTTCGGCTGGCCGAGCGCAGAAGGGCTGGAAGGCGTCCGCCCCGGCTTTGAATTTGCGCTCGATAACACGCTGGAAGAACAGCGCGACTGGACGGTGATGGCACTCGATCTCATGGTTGAGTGGGATATCGTGCAGATTGCCATCCTCTGGAATCTCAACTACGGCCCACAAGCCGGTTGGGCAGTGGACAACGATAACGTCGCCTACTCGATCATCGGTCCCGGATTCCAGTTCAGACCCGTCTTCGATGCCGTCCGCGACTGGAACCGCACCTACGAAGCGCAGTTCAATTAGCGGCTGCGGCCAGCGCGCATGTTTCCCCGCTGGCATAGGCTGGCGGGGATGACTCCCTCATGATGACCCGTCTTCTGCGTCTTGCTGTCTTCATCCTGTGCATCGGGCTGCTGCTGTCCGTGCCGATCTCCAGCGCTGATCCGTTCATGGGCTGGGCGGTCACAGATCTGCCGTTCACGCCGCTGACATATGGGATTCAGGCGTTCCTGTGGTGGGATGAAGGCTCCGCCGGGCTGCACATGGACTGGGTACGGCTGATGGTCTTCAGCCACATCAAGCAGACGTTTGCGTGGGAAGAAATCCAGCCGGAACGCGCGCTGTGGCAGTTTGAACGCGCCGATGAAATCGTCACGCAGACGGCGGAAAAATCGCTGCGGCTGGTTGTCCGTCTGAGCGACGCGCCCACCTGGTCGCACCCTGCCATCGACCGCGAGATCAACCCGGAAATCGTCGATGCGCCGCCCGATGATCTGGCGGACTGGGCGCGCTACTGTGGCGAGGTTGCCGGGCGCTATCGTGGACGTATCCCGGCGTACCAGATCTGGAATGAGCCGAATCTGAGCCGGGAATGGGGGGGGCAGCCGCCTGACCCGGCGGGATACGTCGCCCTGCTTCAGGCATGCAGCGAGGCGATCCGCGCCGCCGACCCGGACGCGATCATCATCTCCGCCGGGCTGGCTCCGACCGGGACGCATGATGCAACGGCTGTGCCGGACGATGTTTACCTGCAAGCGCTTTACGATCACAACTTCCAGCAGTATATCGATGTCGTCGGCGTCCATGCGCCGGGTTTTTCTCCGCCGCGCACGCCGCCTTCTGAGGGCGCGGGCGGCAACCGCTTCTTCACCTTCCGCCGTGTCGAGGATCTGCGCCGGATCATGATCGCCAACGGCGACGCCGCCCGGCAGATGGCGATCCTTGAAACCGGCTGGACGACGGATCAGCTTGATCCTGCCTATGCCTGGTTCGCCGTGGATGAACAAACACAGGCGGAATATCTGGTCGAGGCGTATACCTATGCCGCCGAACACTGGAGGCCGTGGGTCGGGCTGATGTCCGCCATTTATATCGCTGATCCGGCATGGACGGATGAGGATGAGCAGCGCTGGTGGGCGATCACCACGCCGGATAATTACACCCGGCCTGCTTTCCTTGCGCTGGCGAACATGGCAAAATACTGTGGCGCGGAATTTCGCCCGCAGCGCGCGCCGGATAGCCCGGAGGCTTTAGGTCTTGTCCCAGTCCGCCCTTGCGATTAGCCTTTTCTTTCACCTGTCTGCGACGGTCATCTGGATCGGCGGGCTGGTCATCCTCAGTATCCTTGTCATCCCCGAAACGCGCCGCATCCTCCAGGAGTCGCCCGCGCTCTACCGTCTGCTCTCCCGCTGGCGTAAACGCTTCTTCCCGCTCAGCAACCTGAGCCTGATCGTGCTGATCGTCACAGGGCTGCTTCAGATGACCGCTGATGAGTATTATGACGGTCTCATGCAGTTCGATAATGAGTGGAGCCGCGTGCTGCTGGTGAAACATATCGCAATAATCGGCATGGTGATCGCCGGGCTTGTGTTACAATACGGCGTCGCGCCAGCGCTTGAGCGAGCCACTATGCTCCTCGAACGCGGCAAGGGGGATGCCGACGCGATCGCCAGCCTGCGCAGGCGGGAAGCCCGTTTGACATGGCTCAATGTCGTGCTGGGAGTCATGGTGCTGGCTTGCAGCGCATGGGCTGGATCGCTGTAACGCCTCCCGAATTTTCGCGTTGTCCTTATCGACTTATCGGCGGCGCCCGGCGGCGCGGAGAACGGCCTGTATTCAGCCGTGCGGAACGCGCCGGGTCAGTGGGGTCTTCATTTTGCTCAATCGTGTCAGTTATGCCCTGGTCGTCATGCTGCTGCTGGTCGCGGCAGGGCTGCGGCTGTGGGATCTGTCCGGCGCGCCCGCCGGGCTGAACGCCGCCGAGATCACCGATGCGCGCATCATCGAGACAGCGCGGCAGGGGCGGATCGAAGTCTTCTACAATCTTCAGGGCGTGGGACGGGAAGGTCTGTATGGGACGACCGTCGCCGCGCTGACCTCCCTGACGGGCAGCGGGGTGCTGGGCTACCGCATCCATTCCGTTTTCACCGGTATGCTCACGCTGGCGCTGATGTATGCGCTGGCAAAGCGCCTGTTCGGGGCCCCCGCGGGCGTCGCTGCGATGGGCTTGCTGGCCGTCGGCATGTATCCGGTCGTGCTGTCGCGCTCGGTCGGTCCTGATCAGGTCGTGCCGCTGCTGGTCACGGCGATTCTGCTGGCGCTGGCCTATGCGCTTCCGCTGGGGACGCGCGCCGCGCAGGGGGAACCGAATACGACGCCCTTTGCCGCGCTCGGTGTGCTGCTGGGGATCAGCTTCTACGTGCATCCCGCCGCTTTCCTGATCACGCTGGTGGCGATGTTCTTCATCGTCTACATGGTGCTGACGCGCCAGTCGATGCAGCCGCGCACCTTCAGCTACATCTGGTTTTCGCTGGTGGTGCTGATCGTGATCGCCACACCCTATCTGATCGCCAGTTTGCAGCAGATTCGGCTGGCGGGCGCTAACCGCCTGTTCGACAGCGGGACGTATGACCCGATCCAGAGCGTGATCGCCGGCTTTGGCGCGCTGATGTTCATCGGCGATCTCAATCCGGCGTCCAACCTGCCCGGTCGCCCGCTCGTTGACCTGATCAGCGGTTTTCTGATCCTGATCGGTGTGCTGGCGATCTTCCGTTTCTGGCGTCGCCCGCGCTTCTTCCTGGTGCTGCTGCCGCTCATCCTGCTCGCCCCGCCCGCCCTGCTCTCCGCCAATGCGCCTGATTTCACGCATTTCGCCGCCCTGCTGCCCGTGTTCGCGCTCTGCTTCGGTCTCGGCGTGACGGTGCTCTATCGCAGCCTGCATCAGAAGGCGCGGCGCATCGTCATGGTCGGCATTGTGGCGCTGCTGATCTTCAACCTGCAATGGACGATCCGCGATCTGTTCGTCAACTGGGCATCGCTGCCGGAGACGCAGATCGCCTACAACGCCCGCATCGGCAGCCTGGCGAATTATCTCGACCGCACGGCATCGGATACCGACACGGTGATCTGCACCCAGCAGATCACGCCCATCCCCGCCCCCGTGCAGCTCAATGCAACACAGCTTCTCGCGCTCATGATGGCGCGCAGCGATGTGCTGCTGCGCTATGCAGATTGTGGACTGGCGCTGATTTTGACGCAGGGCGGCGGGCGTGAGCAGGTCGTCCTGCTGGACGAGACCGGCCGTGAGGGTGTGCATCCATACTTTGAGCGGTGGCTTGGGCAGGGCGAAGTCGTCAGCGAGCCGGGCTTGCCGCCGAACTCGGTGATCACCCTGGAAGTGACGGAGTCCCTTGCAGATGCGATCGGTGCGTTCACGACGACCGCGCCGGTCGCCTATGCGCCGGAAGTGGCAGGCAGCGATGCCGTTGCCGCGCCGCCGATCCGCTTCGGCGGCAATATCGCCTTTCTTGGGGATGAACGCACATGGTCGGGCGTGTATCGTCCCGGCGATCTGTTCCAGTTGATCACATACTGGCGTGTGGATGGCATCGTGCCGGGCGATCTGCGCTTCTTCACACACATCCTGCCCGACCCGGCGGCGATTGCCGCTCAGAACGATACCATCGGCGTGCTGCCGGCACAGCTTCAGCCGCGCGATGTCATCATCCAGGTGATCAACGTGCAGCTACCGTATACGATGCCGCGCGGCGCTTACAGCGTCTCGATCGGGGCTTACGAGGGCAACACCAACACGCGCCTGAATGTCTTTGACGGTGACACAGCGCGCGGCAACCGGCTGTTCCTCGGCGGGCTGACGGTGGAGTAAACAGGCATGTTTGAAATCGTCTTCTTCGGCACATCGGCCTCAGCGCCGTCGATTCAGCGCGGCTTGCCCTCGCTGGCGGTGCTGGCGGCTGATCACCGGTTTCTGGTGGACTGCGGCGAGGGCACGCAGCGGCAGATCCTGCGCAGCGGCATCGGCTTCAAACGGCTGAACCGGATCCTGCTCACCCATGCCCATCTCGATCATATCCTGGGGCTGGGCGGGCTGATCTCGACGTTTGCGCGCTGGGAAGATATCGAGACGATCGAGATCTACGGCAGCCGGCACACGCTCGACCGGGTGCATGCGCTGCTGTACGAAGTGGTACTGCGCTATGATCGCGTGCCGGTCGAGGTCAGAATGCTCGAACTGCAACCCGGCCTGTTCTTCGAGGCGAAGGACTTCACGCTCAGCGCCGTGCCGGTCACTCACCGGGGCAGCGGTTCCTATGGCTTCGTGTTTGAGGAAAAGGCGCGGCGTCCGTTTCTGGTGGAAAAAGCGGAAGCGCTCGGCGTGCCGTCCGGTCCGGAGCGCGGGCAGCTTGTGGCAGGACGCAGTATCACGCTGGCAGATGGGCGGCTGATCATGCCGGACATGGTGCTCGGACCGGAGATGCGCGGCACGAAAGTCGTGTGCATCGGCGACACAGGGCGCACAGATAATCTGCGCGAGGCGGCACAGAATGCCGACGCCCTGGTCATCGAGGCGACATTTCTGGAAAGCGAGGCTGAGGAAGCGGCGCGCTTCGGGCACATCACGGCGCGCAAAGCCGCCATCCTCGCCGCCGAAATGGGCGTGGGCACGCTCATCCTGACGCATATCTCGCGCCGCTATCGCGCCTCCGCCATCGCCGAGGAAGCGCAGCAGATCTTCCCCAATACTTACGTCGCCCGCGATCTCGATCATTTTCAGGTACGGCGCGGTCAGCCAGCACAGAAGCTGACGCCGGAGGAAACGCGCGGGCGCAACCTGACCCCGGATCCAGAACCCGAACCTGAAGGCGAATAGTCCGCCAGCCAGTCAGCGCTGTGCCTGTTCACCACCCCCTAAATATCAGGGGGCTGTTCAAAAATGCTTGACCGTTCTCAAAAATGAGAATATACTGTGTTTATTCTCAATAGTGAGAAAGGTCGATGTCGAAAGCTGATCTCATCCTTCACCCCATTCGTATGCGCATCCTGATGACGGTGGCCGGGCGCAGGCTCACCACCGCACAGATCGCTGCCGCGCTCAGCGATGTGCCGCAGGCGACGCTCTACCGGCACATTCAGACGCTCGTCCAGGCAGAAATCCTCGTCGTTGCCGAGGAACGCCCGATACGCGGCGCGGTCGAAAAGGTCTATGCCCTCGATGATGGCAGCGCCCGCATCGGCATGGCAGAAGCGCTGCGCCTGTCCAAAGACGATCACCTGCGCCTGTTCACGGCGTTCGTGATGGGGCTGATCGGTGAATTTGAACGCTATCTGAACCGCGAAGACGCCCGCCCGGCGCTGGAGATCGGCTATCAGAAGCTGCCGCTCCAGCTCAGCGAGGATGACCTGCGCAAACTCGGCGCAGAACTCTCGCAGGTGCTGCTGAACTATGCGCACCAGCCGCCCGCGCCAGAACGAAGGACGTTCTACTTCTCGACGGTGCTCATGCCGGGCGACGAGATGCTGCCCATGCCTGACGAGATGACGCCATCGACAGACGATCATCCACAAGCAGATGAATGAAAGGACCTGCCATGTTCAAAAAAATAATCCTGCTGACAGTTCTCATGCTGATGCTCACGCTGGGCAGCCTCCAGCCGCGTACTGCTCAGGCACAGGATGAAACCGCGCTCACGGAAACGGCGCTTCGCTTCCTCGAACTGATGAATGCAGGTGAGATCGAAACTGCCTACGCGCTCTTTGACCGCAGCGTGCAGAGTGCGCTGACCGTCGATCAGCTTGCATCAGCGTGGCGCGATCTGCTGGCGCAGTTGGGCGGTTTTCAGGCTGTCCAGTCCGCGCAGTTCGTGGCCGCTCAGAATCTGGTCGTGATCACGGCGCAGTTTGGCGCGGGGAACTTCAACGTACTGGTCAATTTCGCGCCGGAAGGCACAGTCGTCGGCTTCTTCATCCAGCCAGCAGAGACACCCGCTGCGCCTGAAGTCGCCACGCCGCCTTACGCAAATGCTGATGCTTACGCCGAGATCGACGTGACGATCGGGGAAGGCACAGAGTATCCGCTGCCTGGTACACTCACCCTGCCCGTCAATGTCGATGGTTTGGTTCCGGCAGTCGTGATCGTGCATGGGTCGGGTCCCAATGACCGCGATGGCACGCTCGGCGCGCTCAAG
>SZPD01000123.1 GCA_030263515.1 Anaerolineae bacterium CFX9
CGCGCTCATAGTGCTGGTTGAACGTGCGAGAGGGAACTCACGTTCTGGGCGCGATTCATTTTCCGAAGCACTGAAAAAACGCTATGAAGTTGTCAGCGTACCCAGCGGCAAGCAGGCGGTCTCTGCGGCGCGCCTGTCCACGCCTGATATTATCATCCTCGATTCGATTTCTCTCCATACACCCGGTGAACGCATTGCGCGCCAGATCAAGGATACGCTCTCTCCCATCCCCCTGATCCATCTTCGCGCGGCGGATGACCCGAAGACAGAATCAGCGGCGGAAGTCGTCCTGAGGATGCCGTTTACCTCTCGCAAGCTGATCAACAGCATTGAGCGCCTGCTCAAGCGGAGTACAGAAGTGGGTGATCATCTGCTGGTTGCTGGCCCGCTGTCTATGGATGTTGGGCGTCGTCTGCTGTTTGCCAAAGGACAGGAAACTGCGCTGACACCCAAGCTGGCGGCGCTGGTTGAGCTGTTCCTGCGGCATCCTGGCGAAATCCTTGACCGCAAGAAGCTGATGGAACACGTCTGGCAGACCGATTATCTGGGTGATACGCGCACGCTCGATGTGCATATCCGCTGGTTTCGCAGCGCCATCGAAGTCGATCCCGGAAAGCCCACTCTGCTCAAAACTGTGCGGGGTGTGGGGTATCGTCTGGAAATCTGACGAGCCGGAGCAGCAAAAAAGCGCTGGGATTTTGCACCCGGCGCTTTCTTTTTTTGCATTTTCAGCGGAAACAGCTACGCCTTCTGCATGGCGGCGAGCCGCTTCATCAGGCGGCTCTTGCGCCGCGCAGCATTCCGCTTGTGGATGATGCCCTTGCTGGCGGTTTTATCCAGCTCGCGCACCGCTTCGATCGTCGCAGCGAGAGCGGCCTGCTGATCGCCGCCTTCAATCGTCACGCGCGCCTTCTTGACGAAGGTGCGGGTGCGCGTCCGCCAGATGCGGTTATGGAGGCGGCGCTTTGCGTTCTGGCGCATACGCTTGATGGAGGATTTGTTGTTAGCCATCGATCCTGATCCCTTGCAGCGCTGCCACTCCGACGTGCGCCGCATACTCCTCTCTTGAAAGTTCTGTCGTGAATAGCGTGACAGTGTAGCAGAAAGGCGCAGGCGTGTCCAGCGTTGACTCTCGCCGGGTTCAGCCGAGCAGCCTGCTCACGAGCAGCGTCGCCATGCCGACATTGAGGATGAACAGGATGAACGCCAGTACGGCGACCAGCGGCGAGCTTCCTCCACGTGTTCCAGGGAGTCGTGTTGGTTCCACATCACGCGGGATGACAGCAAACACCAGCAGTTCTTCCGGTTCCTCGATCTCGCCATCATCGTCTGCATCGAGCGCGTCATGGAGCGATCCCGATGCAAGTTCAGCCGGGGATAACATGCTGCTACTGCGGGCAGCGGGGGCCGCGGGTTCTGGCGGCGGTGTGTATGGAATGCTCGTTCCGCCGAAGCCATAGCCGGGCGCGGCAGGCGGCGCGGACGGCTCTGGCACGTCAAAGGTGGTGCTGTCGAACGGCCCCCCGTCAAAGATCGTGCTTTCGCTGCTGAATGCTGTGTCAGTAAATGGGGAAGATGCCTTGCCTCCAGCCAGACCAAGACTGCTGACCCATTCGTCATAAACTTCCTTGGTAGGTTCTGGCGCTTTCGGCGCGGCGCTGGGGCTGCTGGTCTCGACGTATGTTTCGTTCGGATCCGGCGCTCCCCATTCCACACTGGTCATGGTGTCAAACGCCGAGACCGCTGGCTGGCTGAAGAAATCGGGATCCGGGGGCGGCGGGGGTGGTGTTGAAGAAGCCAGCGGGGTTGGTGTCTCCGGAATCGACGCGCCGAGGCTGCCGGTCGTCAGGAACTCAATTCCCTTGCGTGCCCGTTGGTTATTCGGGTTGATCGCCAGGACATTTTCGAGGCAGGTGCGCTGATCTTCCTCGCCTTCAACCAGCCCGCTGAGCCAAAGCCAGCCATCCTCGTTGTAAGGGTCCAGCTCCACTGCCTTGAGCAGCAGCGCGCGCCCTTCGTCCTTGCGCCCATCCTTGACTGCGGCGATACCCTCGCGAACCATCGCCTCGACATTTGCGGCCATCGGGGTTCAGCTCCCAGCTTCACAGCTTATCCTACGGAAGGTATTGTACTCCGTTTTTGCCGTGGCAAGGAATAAGACAGCGGGTGTACTGGCGCAGATGCCCGCTGTCTTTGGGCTTTTCCCTGAGGGGTGAGTCCCCCTCTTTAGCCGACTACGTTTGCTGCCGGGATGAAGATATTCGTCGCCTGGCAGGCGATCCACACTTCGACGAAGCCATCTTCAGCGGCGCTCGTATACCACGTGCCCGGAGGCAGATTGAAGCCGGTGTATGCTTCTTCATTCGGCTCGAAGTAGGCCAGCGCTCCCGCCGGGACACTGCGAACCGCAAAGCCATCAGGCAAAGGATTCGGGCATGGGGGAGGGGCTTCGGTAACTTCCTGCGGATCGGCTGTGTCCTCCGGTTCATCCGGTGGCGCTGTCACAGTGAACGAGTCGGTTGTCCATGTGCTTCCGGAACCGCCGCAGCCACCCGCATCATAGATGAAGGGATCGACAAAATCAAAAGTATTCAGGCTCAAACCGAGGACATCTCTGATATAGACGCCAATGCCAGAGATAAAACCGCCTTCTGGGCCAACGCCGAATACCACGACCACGCTTCCCCCGGCTGGAACGAAATCGCCGTTTCCGGTCACCAGCACGTTGTCATCATAAATCATGGCGTAGTAGATGCCCTCATCTTCAACTGTAAAGGCGAGGGTGATCGTGCAGGTGGCTTCATCGAACTCAAGCGAGGTGATGGTTGCTCCTGGAGCAGCCATTGCAGGCAGCGCGATCGCCGCGAAGGCGATCAGGCAGCACACGAGAAAAAGGACTCTGACGGGACGCATGCTTACCTCCACTTAACCTTGAAATCCGATCAGTTTGAGGTCGAGCTGGTCTTCGGCGCAGATGTCAATGTACTCATCATAAATTGTATTCAGACTTTATTTATGGACAACTGCAAATGTGCAGTTGATGAGCGTCTCTTTGCTGGACATAGGTTTTTCAGCCGAACTTTTATAGAATCCTGCCAACCCCATCGATCGGCTGGTTCACTTGATGCAGGATATAGGGTAGGGTATCTGTGTGCCCCGGAGCCTGATACCAGCTAACCGGGCGTTGTCTGCTGAATGATTGTTGAGGACGGGAGAATATCAACTTGACTGTGCGTTCTGTCGCCATGATATCTTTCCATACCTGCCCGCTGGCGTCTCAGGAAGGGAAGGAGACCGGGGGGATGAATATTTACGTCCTTGAGCTGTCGCGGCAGCTCTCACGCCAGGGAATCCGGGTAGATGTCTTCACGCGAAGCCAGGATGATGAGCAGCCGCACATCGTTCAGGTTGACCCCAATTTCCGCGTCATTCATGTGCCGGCAGGACCGGAAAGCCCCGTACCCAAGAAGCAGCTCATTGAACACATTCCCGAATTTGTACGCAACGTTCTGCGGTTTATTGAGGAGCAGGGGACGTACTATGATGTGATGCACTGCCATTACTATCTCTCCGGGTTGGCAGGGCTGGAGATCGTGCAGCAGTTGAGGATGCCGATCCCCATCGTCATGACTTTCCACACACTGGCGCTGATGAAGAATCTCGTCGCGCGCGATGAGCTTGAGCGTGAGGAAAAGGAGCGCATCGACGCCGAATTCCACCTGGTACAGTTGGTCAGCCGCATCATTGCTCCCAGTGAAAGCGATATGCAGTATTTGCAGTACCTTTACCAGGCGGAAGCCGGCAAAGTCATCGTGATCCCGCCCGGTGTCGATCTGGAACTCTTCCACCCGATTGATACGCTGGAAGCCAAGCAGCGCCTGGGGATCAGCCCGGAAGAGCAGATCGTGCTGTTCTGCGGGCGGATCGAGCCGCTCAAGGGCATTGATATGCTGCTCTACGCGATGAAAATCCTGCTGGAGAAGAAGCCTGATCTGAACGTCTGCATGTGGATCATCGGCGGCGATGTTTCGCAGCCGCCCTCACAGTGGTCAAAGGAGCTTCAGAAGCTGGAGAAGCTGCGTCATCTGCTGAAGCTGACGGCGGTCGTGCATTTTGCGGGGCAGCAGCTTCAGGAAGTTCTGCCGTATTTTTACAGCGCGGCAGATGTGGTGGTGATGCCTTCCCACTACGAGTCCTTTGGGATGGCGGCGGCAGAGGCGATGGCTTGTGGAACGCCGGTGATCACGACCAACGTAGCGGGAATTTCCAGCCTGATCGACGAGAAGCATGAGCTGCTGGTGACTTCGGTGAATAATCCACTGCTGTTGGCGGCGCAGATGGAGCTTCTGCTGACGGACAGCCAGAAGCGCGAGCAGCTTGGCGCGAATGTGCTCAGGAAGGTGCGCGATCTGAACTGGAAGACGATCGCGAATCGCGTGGTATCGGTATACGAGGAGGCTCTGCGTGACAACGCACGACGAGAAACTGTGGTACATCTTTAGGCACGGGCTGGCGACGCACAGCAAAACTGGCTATGGCGATCGCATTCTGACGGCGGAAGTGCTGCCTGAGGGGATACCGCCGATACGTAGGCTGGGCACTTATCTTCTGCATATGCCCTACGACGCTGGCTACCGCTCTGAACTGATCCGCTGCCAGCAGACCGCCGCTATCGTGACCGAGATCACAGGACACCCCTTCACGGCTGATCCGCGCCTGAACGAACAGATCGATGAGCCATACACCCGTGTGCTGGAGCGTGTACAGAACTTTCTCGATGAGGTCAGCGAGACGCCGCATCGGCATATCTGGGTCTGCACTCATGGCGCGATCATTGCTGCGCTGAAGCATCTGCTCACGCGGGAGGCTCACACGCCGGTCAATCAGAACGATTATACCCAGCCGGGAGAACTGCTGATCATCCGCGAACGTCAGCCGGAAGTGATGCGCTTCGACAGCGGAGAGACAACTTACGTCTGACGCGGATCAGGTTATCTCTGTAGCCCTGACGATCAGATAGGGCAGCTCGATTGCGCCAGTCGGGCAAACATCCTCGCAGGCGGCACAGTAGGTGCATCGCCCTGGCAGGATCAGGGCAGCCTTGCCATCCTGCCAGCCGAGCGCGCCGGTCGGGCAGCGGGCGATGCATTCTCCACAGGCAGTACATTTCTCAGCTTCGATAGCTGGCATAAATGGTGATCCAGTCATCATTTTCCCTCTTATCAGTCATCACTGTATCTGGAGTGTATGTTGGGCTGATACATCTGTCCTTCAGGCAAATGAAGTTGATCCCCGTACACTGCCAGATATTTTGCCGAAGATGACTTATAACCCGAACTTCTACTCTTAAACCTGTAAGCAACAAAACAGCGTCACGGATAATCTGTGTCTCTGCGGATAAAAGTGACATGCCCGATTGTCGTCGTCAGATTTCAATGGCTTGACAGTCTTTTAAACGCGCTCTATCATCATGGAAGCGGTTCCACAAATATTGATACGCGCATTTGTCTGTTTATGGTGTTTTATGGCCAATCCAACAATTTATGATGTTGCCAGGATTGCCGGGGTTGGCGTAGGAACAGTATCGCGTGTGCTGAATAACAGCACGCGCGTGAGCCCGGAAACGCAGGAAAAGGTGCTGAGCGCCATCCGTGAGCTTGGATTCCGCCCCAGCAAGGTTGCCCGGCAGCTCTCAACAGGCATAAAACACCGCAATGTTGGGGCATTGATGCCGTACATTACGCCTCCCTCATTCGTGGAACGTTTACGGGGGATGCAAAAAGCAATCAGTCACGAAGACAATCACTTTAATTTTATTCTCTATTCCATAAGCGAACCTGACCGCCTGCGTGAGCAATTACTGACCATCGTCGAACAGAATGCCGTTGATGGGCTGCTGTTCACAACTCTAAATCTCTCCGGTGATGAGCGGGATTTGCTGCTTCAGGCAAGTATTCCGTTTGTCGTTATCAGTGATATCTGCGCAGGAGAAGTCAACTGCCTCAGCCCCGACAATTTTCATGGGGGGTATCTGGCAACACAGCATTTGCTTGAGCTTGGTCATCGTCGTATAGCCTATGTAGGCGACATATTCCCCAACGCCTATGGCGTGCCCACCAGCGAACTGCGCTATAAGGGTTATCTCTCCGCACTGGATGAATTTGGTGTCCCGTTAAATACGGATTTTGTCCGTCTCGGACTTCACGGCGAAGAAACGGCATACACGCTGACTCAACAACTTCTGAACCTTCCGGAGCCGCCGACGGCAATCTTCGCTATGTCTGATATCCAGGCGATGGGTTGTATTCGTGCAATCCGCGAGTCAGGGCTGCGGATACCGGAAGATATTTCGGTCATTGGTTTTGATGATGTGCAGCTCAGCAGCTATGTTGGGTTGACAACGGTACGTCAACACCTGGAACAGAGCGGTTATCTGGGAATGCAGATTTTGCTGGACATGATCCTGACTCCGGATCATGTGACTCCCCGTTTCCTTCCACCTTTGCAATTGGTGGTGAGAAACACAACCCAACCTTACAGGTCGGATTTGAGAGCATAGGTCACGGTTCAATTTGGTTCAGCCAGAAATACGCCCGGTGGATACCCAGCGCGTAAATTCTGTGGACAGTATCGAATGTTGTTCAGGCTGACAGGCTGGAAAGGAAGAGAATATCGAAATCTGCAAAAAAGAAAACGAGTCGGGATGCAGCCCGACTCGCCAGGCACACTTCTGTACCTGATTTAGTACACAGGAGATATTAGCATGAAACGCACATTTAGTCTCATTTTGACTGCGGTCGTACTGTTTGGGCTGTTCACCATGGCGGTGCGAACCCCAAAAGCCACTGCACAGGGCGCAGTTGATTGCGGAACTGATCCCGTTACACTCCGTGGTTACTTCGAAACCGGCTTTGACCTGCCATTTCGGCTTGCTGAAGAGTTCACGAATCAGTATCCGAATGTCACCTGGGACATCAGCCAGGATCAGTTTACGAATCTGATCAATGCGACGCCGCGCCTGCTCTCTGGAGACAATCCTCCTGATCTCATCCGTCTGCCTACCATGGTTTCGTTTGCCATGCAGGGGCTGCTGCTGAATCTGGATGGTTATGCGGAAGCATTTGGCTGGAATGACTGGCCTGTTCCTCAGCTCAACCAGAATCGCGTTGCGGAAGATGGAACGCGCGGCTCCGGTTCGTTGTATGCGATGGGACTCAACTACAGTCTGACGGGTATCTTCTACAATCGGGAGCTGGCTGCTCAGATTGGGATGACGGAACCGCCTGCCACACTTGCTGAATTCGAGGCACTGCTTGCTGCGGCGCGGGATGCCGGATTGCTGCCGATTATGCAGTGGGGAAGCGCCAGAAGCGGTATGGGACTTGCCTTCCCGCTCCAGGCACTGATGGCGTCCGTCGGCCCGGTTGAGCCGATCAACGACTGGATCTTCCAGAAGCCCGGCGCCACCATCGACACCCCGGAAAATCTTATCGCTGCACAGCACCTGCAGGATTGGATCAATAACGGATACTTCCCTGAAGATATCAATGCGATCGAATACACGGACGCGAACGCGCGCTTTGGGCGTGGTGAGGGTGTATTCATCTTCAATGGGGACTGGCAGAATGCCGGTTATGACGCGGATATGCCCGGAAATGTTGGCTTCTTCCTGATGCCGCCGGCTGAAGAGGGTGGAGCACCAGCCGCAATGTCTGCGCCTCTGACTTTTGGTATCGCAGCTAATGCAGCTAATCCTGATTGTGCCGCCTTCTTCCTGAACTGGGTGGCTACGAATGAAACTGCCCGCCAGATCGGTGTCGATGTGGGCGGGTCGAATCCGGGTGGCCCCTCTGGTCTGCCGATGCCTGAGGTTGCGGAAGGGTCAATCACGAATGAAACTCTCGCCGCTGGAGCCATCATTGGTGAAGCAGGTACATCGATGGACTTCATCGCCAATGCGACGAGCGCCATCTTTGCCCAGGGATGGACACCTGAGCTTCAGAGAATGGTTGGTGGTCTTCAGGATGCAGCGGGTCTGCTTCGGGCTGTTCAGGCAGAATACGAAAATCAGCTTGCCGAGTAGTTGAGTAGGGTAATGGGCTGCAGGGCGATACCTGCGATAGATCAACAATGACAATGAATACGTCAGACATTCGTCCTGCAGTTTCAAAAATTTCCCGGCGAGCTGCCCTGTTCAGGGCGGCTCGCCGGGAAGCCATCATTGGCTGGCTGTTTGTGGCCCCAGCCTTATTCATGTACGCCCTCTTTGTCTTGCTCCCACTTCTGATGAGCATTCAGTATTCGTTCTTCCGCTGGAACGGTATTGGGCAGATGACGTGGGTCGGGCTGGATAATTACACGCGGGTTTTATCGGACCCCAATCTGCTCACGACAATTTTCAACTCACTCCGGCTGATTGTGTTTTTCAGCTTCATCCCTGTCACGCTGGGTTTGGTGGTCGCCTCAATCATGCACCGCTCGGCGACAGGGCGATTGGGAGCTGTCTCTCGAACTGTGCTGTTTCTCCCACAGGTGATCCCATTAGTCGCGGCAGGGATAATCTGGGGCTGGCTGCTGGCGCTGCCGGGGCTGATTAATGAAGTGCTCCGGGCTGTGGGTCTGGGGGCGTTAACTCGTGCCTGGTTGGGTGATTTTGACTGGGCGCTTCCAGCGGTCGGCTTTATTGGGGTCTGGGTTTTGCTGGGTTTTTGCACCGTTCTTCTTTGGACAGGCATGTCAAAACTCGATCCGGCGCTTTTTGAGTCTGCACGCATTGATGGCGCAGGCTGGTTTACTGAATTTACCCGGATTGTTGTCCCCCTGTTGAGGAATGAGATCGGCGTTTGCCTCACCGTGACCATGATCGCTGCTGTCGCAGCGTTTGACATCGTGTATGTTTCAACGGCGGGCGGACCCGGAAATGCAACGGCTGTGCCCGGTATCCAGATCTATATTCTGGCGTTTACCCAGCAGCGAATAGGCCCGGCTTCGGCGCTTGCGGTGATTCTGACCCTGCTGGTGCTGATTATCATTCTCCCTGTCCAACGGCTGAACCGGGAGGCGAACTGATGAGAATCTCGCGTACAGAACTGTATGCCGGTCGGGTGCTGCTGATAGGCCTCATGGCAATCACCATCCTGCCGTTCATCAGTATTTTCATGACAGCGCTGCATCCATCAGGGTCTGTACCCAGAGGGCTGGAATGGCCGGCAGATCCGCAGTGGGGCAACTTTATTGAAGCCTTCAACGTGGCGAATATGACTGCGCTGCTGGGGTCCAGCACCTACATTGTCATTGCGGTCGTGCCGATTGCGCTGGTTATCTCGACGATGGCCGGTTTTGCCATCGGTCAGCTCCGGATCCCCGGCTCTGGTCTGCTTTTGGGCTTGTTTGTCTTTGGACTGACACTTCCCTTCAGTGGAATTATTGTTCCGCTCTACTATCTTGAGCGCGCAATAGGCATCTACAATACTCGCCTTGCCATCGTACTGCCCCTGATCGGGCTGTATATGCCTTTTGCTGTTTTCTGGATGCGTGCCCATTTTGTCAACATGCCATCGGAGATATCTGAGGCAGCGCGCGTCGATGGAGCCACCACCTGGGACTTGTTCTGGCGCATTCATCTGCCTCTCGCTCGTGCACCAATGGCATCATTGGGAATCCTGATGTCTGTCTGGACGTGGAATCAGTTTCTTCTGGCACTGGTCCTGGTTGAGGATCCTACGGAACGCACCATGGCTGGAGCGCTTGGCGCTTTCCAGGGGCACTATGCAACCAACGTCCCCTTATTATGCGCGGGTACGATTTTGATTTTGCTCCCTACACTGATTGTGTTTGTGCTGTTCCAGCGACAGATTATCTCTGCGCTGCTTCAGGGGGCGGTCAAAGGCTAAAGGTGCTGCTGATAAATTCAGGGTGCAATGTGACAGCAAACCAGAGGGCTGTCACAGCATCGCGATCGAGCGCAGCAGCTTCTCGTCAACAATCTGAATCTGATGGCGGTCAAATTGAATCGCGCCTGCCGTCTCAAGCTCGCGCAGCGCTGTGCTGATCGTTTGCGG
Organism: Anaerolineae bacterium CFX9; assembly: GCA_030263515.1. Classification (GTDB taxonomy): domain Bacteria; phylum Chloroflexota; class Anaerolineae; order Aggregatilineales; family Phototrophicaceae; genus Flexifilum. Next base: position 10,062 of record SZPD01000123.1, read on the forward strand.
CGTAGTCGCCAGGTGAGAGGCCAGCGCAGCTCGTGTGACGCCGCTGCCGCTGAGCGCCGGGTCTTCTACCTGCCTGAGGAGCAGGCGCGCGACTCGCGCGGTCACTGAATAAAGCGTCAGATTTTCGATCTGATTGACGAGGGCACGCACACGACCCGACAACACGTGAATAACGCGGAGCGCAAAGGACGGATCATTGAGAATGAGACGGCTAAAAACAGGGGATGGCACAATCCACAGGCGCGAATCGCTCAGCGCGGCGGCATTCGCCGGGTTCGTTCCACCGTCCAGGGCGCTGATGTCGTTGAACGTGTCGTTATCGCCGAAGATGCGAAGGATGTGTTCCTGCCCCTCAGGATTCAGTTTGTAAACCTTGACCCGCCCCGTCTCGATCAGCCACAGACCCGCAGACTCTTCTCCCTCAAAAAACAGCGTTTCCCCGGAGGCTGCCTTTCGTGGATACGCCGCGCTGGTCACTTCAGCAAGCGTATGGTTATCCACAGCAGCAAAGTAGGGCAGACGGCGCAGATACGACGTGAGTGAAAAATCGCTGGACATGGCGACGGGCGACTCATTTCGGCGATCGGGCTACACAGTCGTCCATTATATCGAACTGTGTCCTGCAATACGGTATATCGAGGGTTTTGCAGGGATGCTGACAGTCATGAGGGGGCTTCCAAGCCGTTTTTTCAATGATATGAAAAGACCGTTTTTCTGTCACAGGGCTGGCAGTTGTTCATGGTATCATCCTTGCCTGAACTCAAGGCAGTGTCCGGCTGATCGGTTCTGTTTCCTCTAAATCTGATCATGAAAGGTGGATTCCTGATGTTTCGAGTCGCTTCCCTGCTTCCAAGCAGCACTGAGATCGTCGCCGCGCTGGGATTGGAAGAAACGCTTGTGGCACGCTCCCATGAATGCGACTATCCCCCCAAAGTGAAAGCCCTGCCACCGGTCACCGCGCCCAAATTTGATCCGGATGGGCGCAGCTATGAGATCGATCAGCGGGTCAAGGCTATCTTGCAGGAGGCGACTTCGGTTTACCGTATCGACTCAGCGCTGCTTGGCGCTTTGCAACCTGATGTTGTCATCACACAGGCACAGTGTGAAGTGTGCGCTGTGAGCCTTGACGAGGTGCGCCGGGTTGTGTGTGATTTTCTGGGCTTGCAGGCAAAGATCATCGCTCTGGAACCGAACGCCTTGAATGACGTGCTCAATGACTTTCAGCGTGTGGCGGATACCCTGGGCGTGCCTGAACGCGGCGTCGCGCTCATCCGGGACGTGCAAACGCGCATGAACAGCATTGCGGAGCAGGCACAAGGGCTTGCCAAACCCCGTGTCGCCACTCTGGAATGGCTTGATCCGCTGATGGCAGCGGGAAACTGGATTCCGGAGCTGGTGAGCATGGCGGGCGGAGACAATCTCTTTGGGGTCGCGGGTCAGCATTCTCCCTGGTTGACATGGGACGCGCTGATCGCCGCCGATCCCGATTTCATCCTGATCCTTCCCTGCGGCTACGACATTGCCACGAGCTATCGTGAGCTGCCTGTCCTGACGCAGCATCCCGCATGGATGCATTTGCAGGCTGTCAGAAACCGTCAGGTTTTTATCACTGACGGCAATCAGTTCTTCAATCGTCCGGGGCCCCGGCTGGTCGAGTCACTCGAAATTCTTGCCGAGATTC
>SZPD01000542.1 GCA_030263515.1 Anaerolineae bacterium CFX9
CTCGGCATCAACCTGATCGTCGTTGGCGACTCCGCCGGGAAGGATCTGGGCGGGCGGACAGCGCGCCAGCCGCATATTGATCTGGCTGTCGAACAGGGTGTTGACATCCTGTTCCTCTACGCGAGACCCGGTATGGGCGGCACACTTGAGCGGCAGGTGGAGACGGCCGCCGCTGTCCGACGCGATCATGGCAGCCGGGTGCTGCTAATCGGCGTTCCGACCTTCAGCGCCGCCCCGCCGCGCACGGATGACGCGCTCAAGCATTACTGCGATTCAGCCGCCCGGCTGGTGGAAGCGGGGTGCGGCGGGATCGGCCTGCCGATGCCCGCCACCAAGTCCGGCTGGACGTTCGATGCGGCGGCGGCAATCGTCGATCAGGTGCACCATGCGGGCGGTCTGGCGTGGCTGTTCGTGACTGGTTCGATTGAGGGTGCGCCGCAGGATGTGATGTTCACGCTGGCACTGACCGCCAAGCAGATCGGCGCTGATGCCGTGCGGCTTGACGAAGCGGGTCTCTCAGGCATGCCGGTTCCGGAAAATATCTTGGCATTCTCGCTGGCATTTCGCGGCCGCGCGCATACCTTTCGCCGGATGGCCTCCGCCCGGCGCTGAGATATTCGCCCGAAAGAGATATTTCTCGATCAAACCAGCGCGCAATCTTTCCGGGCAGGTTACGCTGTGCCAGATAAGCGCAAAATCTTTACGATCCTCAATGGACAGCCGGATGCCAGAGTCGATGCGCGAGCGCATCACCCATGAACATCAGCGCCTATGGGGTTATATCAACCGGATGGACATGATGTGAAGCCGCCCGGCTGACGTAATGCCCCGCCCCGTCAGCGCGTCTGTGAGGATATAACGTCGATTATCCTCACAGAATTGAGAGACCTCTGCATGATCGAAAATCGCGCAGTTTCCACACCGCGTCCGTTTGAATTCGGCGTGTTCACGTTCGTCGAAAATATGCCCGACCCGCGCACGGGCAAACAGACCAGCGCCGAGGAGCGCATTCGCCTGCTGCTTGAGGAAGCCGAGCTGGCCGATCAGGTCGGGATCGATGTGTTTGGGCTGGGTGAGCATCATCGTGAGGAGTATGTATCGTCTGCTCCGGAAGTGCTGCTTGGAGCCATCGCCGCGCGCACGAAGAAAATCCGCCTGACGAGCGCCGTCACCGTGCTGAGTTCGGATGATCCGGTGCGCGTGTTTCAGCGCTTCGCCACGCTCGATCTGATCTCCGGCGGTCGTGCCGAGATCATGGCAGGGCGCGGCTCGTTCATCGAGTCTTTTCCGCTGTTCGGCTATGACCTGAACGACTATGACGATCTGTTTGCGGAAAAGCTCGATCTGCTGCTGAAGCTCCGCGAGAGCGAATTCATCACGTGGACCGGCCACCACCGTCCGTCGATCGACAACCGCCCGGTCTATCCGCGCCCTGTACAGAACCCGCTGCCGGTCTGGATCGGCGTGGGCGGCACACCTGAATCGGTCGTCCGCGCCGGGATGCTCGGTTTGCCGATGGCGCTGGCGATCATCGGCGGCATGCCGGAACGGTTTGCGCCGCTGGTCAACCTTTATCGTGAGGTGTTCACGAAATATCACCCGAACGCGCAGCCTGTCGTCAGCATCAACTCGCACGGACTGATCGCCGGTTCACGCGCGGAAGCCATCGAGGAATCCTTCCCCGGTGTGCAGGTGATGATGAACCGGATTGGTCG
>SZPD01000124.1 GCA_030263515.1 Anaerolineae bacterium CFX9
CGTTGAGCGGTTTCATCCGCCCCGGCAGCGACTGCATCTCGGTCAGGGCGCGCAGCGATTCTTCCAGCGGGACTTCGAAATGCGTGCCGACTGCCAGACCCGCCAGCACTGCATACAGGTGATGTTTGCCCAACAGCGGCGTCCAGCGCCCCACAAAACGCTGATCACGGAAGCGCAGGTCAAAGCCCATGCCGTTAGTCGCCACCACCAGGTTGTAAGCCATCATGTCTGCGCCGAAGCCATCCACGCCGATCGTGATCACATCGGCGCGCGTTCGGGAATGCAGCGCGCGAACGCGGTCATCGTCGTAGTTCAGCACGGCGAGATTGGTCGGCGAGAGGTAATCCAGCAGCAGACCGATCTCGTCGGCGAAAAGTTCAGGGCTTTCGAAGCGATCCGTTTCTCCGCCGCCCAACCGCGTGATCACGCCGACCTGTGGGCGAACTGCCTGCACCATCGTCGCCATCTCGCCGGGCTGGGAAGCGTCCAGCTCGAAAGTTACAAAGCGGTGATCGCTGGTGAGCTGCGCGATCGTCAGCGGGATGTTCAGGCGGCCGCGATACAGGTTGACTCCGCTCTGTGTGGCGTAGCGTGTGCCCAGCACAGCGCGCACCGCCTCAGCGGTGATCGACTTGCCGGAAATGCCCGCGATGCCGATCACCTGTGTGCCGAGCCGTCCCAGCACATAGTGTGACCAGCTCATCAGCGCGGCGATCGTATCCTTGACCAGGATGATGCTCAGCCCATCGGTATCGAACTCCGGCGGTCGTGTGCAGAGGATGCCTGTCGCGCCGTGAGCCACTGCTTCCAGCATGCCGGTGTGCCCATCGCCTTCATCCGTGCGCAGGGCGGCATACAGGCTGGACTCGCGGGCGCGGCGGGGATCGAGGGCGATGCTGCTGAACAGTTTCGCGGCAGGCTCGCCGAACAACTGCCCCTGTGCAGATTCCAGAATGTCATACAGGCTGATCATAAGAACGGCTGCGCTTTCTTCGCTGCTAACTTATCAACATTCTACCGCAGGCGTAATTGAGAAATACGTTATAATGTGGCAGCAGGCGCGCGCAGGCGAAGAGGCGGCGCGCGGAAGAGACCTATGTCATTTTATTTTGAGCTTCAGAAAACGCAAGGTAAGGCGCGGGCGGGGGTTTTTCATACTCCGCATGGTGACATTCTCACACCGGTATTCGCACCCGTCGGCACGGCGGCAACCGTCAAGGCTGTTCCACCCCGTGATCTTCGTGAAGTCGGCGCGTCGCTTGTCCTCTCCAATACCTATCATCTGCACCTGCGGCCCGGCTCTGACCTCGTGCGTGAGATGGGCGGCCTGCATGCGTTCATGCGCTGGGATGGTCCCATCCTGACCGATTCAGGCGGCTTCCAGGTTTTCAGCCTCGCACAGATCAACCGTATTGACGACGACGGGGTGACTTTTCAGAGCCATATCGATGGCAGCCGTCACCGCTTCACGCCGGAAGTCTCGATGCAGATTCAGGAAAATCTCGGCGCAGATATCATCATGGCATTCGATCAATGCCCCGTCCCGACTGACCGTGTCATCGTCGAGCGCGCGGTCCGGCGTACCAGCGCATGGGCGCAGCGCTGCCGCGAGGCGCATCCCGATGACAGCGTTCAGGCGCTGTTCGGCATTCAGCAGGGCGGCATCTACGAAGACCAGCGCGCGCTATCCTCGCGCGATCTGACCGACATCGGCTTTCCCGGTTACGCGGTGGGAGGGCTGGCTGTCGGCGAGAGCAAGGCCGAGATGTACCAGACGCTTGATTTCTGCGTGGATATGCTGCCTGCCGACAAGCCGCGCTACCTGATGGGCGTTGGCGCGCCGGATGATCTTGCCGAGGCCGTTCTGCGCGGAATCGATATCTTCGACTGTGTGATGCCCACGCGGATCGCTCGTCATGGCGCAGTTTTCACCGCCGATGGCACGCTCAACATCAGCCGCGTTGAGCATGCCCGTGACAGCAGGCCGATTGAGCCGGACTGCGACTGCTACTGCTGCCAGAATTTTTCCCGTGCCTATCTGAGGCATCTCGTCAAGGCGCGCGAGCTGCTGGCGCATACCCTGCTCAGCATCCACAACATCCGTTTTCTCATTCGCCACGTGAGTGCGATGCGCGCCGCTATCTTTAGCGGCACGCTTGAAGCCTATACGCAGGACTTCCTCGGAAGATACCTGAATACGACCTCATCCCGGATATGAAAGCGCGCGACACTTGTCAGTAATCCGCCGTATCTTTCGGACGCAGCGTATCCTTGTCATGCTGGCGTTCACGCTGGCGAGCTGCAGCAGCTCTGGCGTGCCGGCGGCGACCCCGACGACTGTGACGCCCGTGACGCTGCGTGTCTATGCAACCTCGGCGGCTGTTCCCCTCGTCAACGATCTGACGTCAGCCTACATGCTCACGCATCCCGGTGTGACGTTCGACGTGGGGCACGGTAACTTCGACGCCCTGCTGGCGCGTGTGCGCCGCGGCGAGATCCCATATTTCGTCAGCAATCACCTGCCTTCCGATTTTGATCTGTGGGCAGCGCCGATCGGTCAGGATGGGATCGCCGTCATCGTTCATCCACAGAACCCGATCGGCGGTCTCTCGACTGTCGATCTGCGCAGCATCTATCAGGGGCGCGAAACAGGCTGGTCGGTATTCGGCGGGCGTGATCTGCCGATCCAGGTGTTCAGCCGAGAAGCGGGCAGCGGCACGCGCCAGGAATTTGAGAATCAGGTGCTGGGTGACCGGCGTATTACGCTCTCCGCCCGTGTTGCGCCGTCCGGCTCAGCGATGATCACCAGCGTCTCTCGTTCAGAAAATGCTATCGGTTATGCGTCGTTCAGCTATCTGAATGACCGTGTTCGACCGCTGCCTGTCAACGGCATCGAGCCGACGCTGGCCAATGTCCTCAACAACACGTATCCGCTGCGCACTTTTCTGTATTTTGTGGGGATGAGCGAACCCCAGGATGATTACCGCGCCTTTATCGGATGGGTGCAGAGTCCGGAAGGGCAGGCGGTCGTTTCCCGGCGTTATGCGCCGCTTTTTCCGTAGACTTTCCTTATTAAGGAAGTTAAGGAAGCGTCGTCGGCGTCACAGGCAGGTCTTCCGGGCTGAAGGTGCTGCTCAGGCTGAAGATGACGGCGAACATCACCCCGATCACCAGAAGCCAGAACAACGCCGTGAACATATCGCGGCTGAAGCGCAGGCGGGCGCGCCGTTTTTCCATGGCGATCTCCGGCACGCGGATGCGGTACAGCGCGCCTGCCGCTTCATAATTGCGCGGGTTGATGCGCAGCACATTGTCCAGGCAGACAGCCGCCTGATCCAGCGAGTCAACCGCCACACTCATCCACAACCATGCATCCTCGAAATTGCTGTCATCGCCGATGATAGCGCTCAGGATGGCACGGGCTTCCTCGCGGCGGTTGGCGCGGATCATATCAATCGCATCAACCAGCCTGTCGATACGCTCGGCTTTGGGATCTTCGGGCGACTGCTCGGCTGCGCTCATGCCATCTCGGCGACCGGATCTTCAATGCGGACGTTGGCGAACAGATCGGTCTCGTCGATCCGGTTGTGCGCGGGGGCAGGGTGAACCCGTGTGAAGCGCTGTGTCGGGAACAGTATCCGCCGCGCCCAGCTGGGCAGCCCGAAGCCGGAACGCCCGCCGAGCTGGCTCTTGTGGCAGGCGCTGGCAGCATCCCAGATGTCGAAGTAATGCCGGATATTGATCGATGCATGCGCTGGCTCGACATGCTCCAGGATGCGGATCAGATCGATATCCTGGTTGCGCCCCAGCCTGCGCGGATCCTTGCCCATCAACCGCATCTGCCAGATGCCGAGGCGCAGCGTCGCCGCGTTGATGCCAGAGTAATACAGCTTCTGCGTCGCGTAGGGCGGCTGCCCGGTCAGGAAGGCGCTGTCCCCGGCCAGGTAGAAGGCTTGTGTCGTCGCCTGCTGGATGGCGATATGATCAGGGTGACCGTAGCCGCCGTATTTGTTGAATGTGATGACGACGTGCGGGCGCACTTCGCGCATGACCTCAACCACCCGCCGCGTGATCACCTCCGGTTCTGTCTGCCAGCGCATCCACAGGCTCGCCGGGTCGTGGCTGGTTTCTGAACCCATCATGCCGCTGTCACGGTAGCCAAGCTTGTAGACATGCGTGAATTTGAGCAGTTCTGCCGCCGCATCGAGTTCCGCCAGCCGCAGCGCCGCCACCGAGTCATAGCCATTGAGCAGCGCCGGATCGACCGTCCCGACATCGCCATTGGTGGCGCAGATCAGGGAAACCTCGACACCGCGTTCCACATACCGGGCGATCAAGCCTCCCAGCCCGAAGCTCTCGTCGTCAGGATGCGCATACGAGATCAGAAGCCGACCATGTGACATGATGTTGAATGTACTCCTTGATACGCAGACCAGCGATTATACCGAAACCCGACAGCCGCCATAGACCCTGTGCATCCCCTCTGTCAGACTTTATACTTCTGCGTCGTTGCGCAAGGTCACAATTGAGAAGGATCCCCATGCGTAAGTTCATCAAGACGGTTTCCGGCACGGTTGCTGCGGCGTGCATCCTGGCACTCGCGACTCTGTTCCAGTCCGGTTCCACCGCAGTTTCCGCACAGTTCGAGACGAATACGCCGCGGCCCACCGTGCCTGATCTGGCGTTTGCCACCAACACACCGCTTTTCAGTCCGACGCCTACGCAGACGGCCACCGCGACCCTGACACCTTCGCTGACGCCATCTCCGACCGAGACGTTCACCCTCACGCCCACGCTCACGCCGACGCCGATCGGGCCTGTTTCGTATCCGGAAGGCGTCAACGCGCTGACCGGTATGCTCTTCCCCTCGGAAGAAGCCATGAACCGCCGCAACATCCTGATCAAGATCTCCAATTATCCGCCGCAGGTACGCCCCCAGAGCGGCTTGAACGAGGCGGATGTGATCTACGAATACGAAGTTGAGGGCGGCGTCACGCGCTTTGCGGCGATCTACCGCAGCAATGCGCCGCGTCATGTCGGCCCTGTCCGCAGCGGGCGTCTGCTCGATATGGAACTCGTGCAGATGTACGAGGCGATCTTCTCATATTCTGGAGCCAGCCAGCCTGTTCAGCGGCTTTTCTTTCAGCAGCCCTGGTCCTATAACATCCTGTCTCCGTCTATTGGCGATAACTGCGTCGAAGCCGGTTTCTGCCGTTTCCCCGGCGACGGCCTGGCGTTTGAACATACGCTATATGCAGATACAGTGCGCATCTGGGAACGCGCCACCGCGCGCCAGATCAATATCCCGATGCGTGCGCGCGGCTTCGCCTTCAGCGAGTTCGCCGATCCGAACGGCATTCTCGCCAACGATCTGTATGTCAACTGGTACGGACAGACCGACGCTCGCTGGCAGTGGGATGCCGCTGCTTCCCGGTGGGTGCGTTTCACGGATGGCGTGCCGCACTTTGATGCTGCCGATGGTCAGCAGGTCTGGGCGGATAATGTCATCGTGATCGAAGTCCCGCACGAAGAACGCCCCGATCTGTTTGAGGAAGAGAGCAACACGCGCTCGCAGCAGATCAACCTGTGGGATCAGGGACGTGCCTATCTGTTCCGCGATGGGCAGTACTATCAGGGTTTCTGGCGTCGCCCGTGCGATGCCCCGCCCGCAGAGCCAACCGCCACGCCGGAAGGCTACACCGTGACATCGCCATGCGGCAGCCGGATGGGCACGGCGCTTCAGCTTGTTTACGGCAACAATGTGCCGATGATGATGCGGCCGGGTCGGACATGGGTGATGGTCGTCCGCTGGCTCGGCGATGTCGCGATCACAGATGTCTACACGGATACCGCTGCAACGGCAACGGCGCTGGCGCTCAGCGCCACTCCAACCCGCACGATGACGCCGGGTGAACGTGTTGCGCCGGAAGCCACGCTCTCCACGCCGATGGTGATCCCCCGCTAAAGACCAACGATCACGCTGCATGGGGCAGGGTAAAATCCTGCCCCATGTGCCGCTGGCTGATGTTTCCACCGCAGGGACGTGATTTGTCCCGTCCGCGCCATTCTGATGATTCCCGACGCAATGCAATATCACATTTATCACGCCTGAAATAGCTCTCATCATAAATCGGTATGATCCGGACTCGTCAGCACCATCGGATGATGTATAATTCCTCGTGATCGAACAAATGTACGCCTATTCCCTCGGAGTCGTTCCAGCATGACTCAGGATTTCATCGTTGTGCGCGGCGCGCGCGAACACAATCTTAAAAATATCGATGTCCGCATTCCACGTAACAGGCTGGTGGTCATCACCGGGCTTTCTGGCAGTGGAAAATCGTCACTGGCCTTTGACACCATCTTCGCTGAAGGGCAGCGCCGCTATGTTGAAAGCCTGAGCGCCTATGCCCGCCAGTTTCTGGGACAGATGGAAAAGCCTGATGTTGATCAGATCGAAGGGTTAAGCCCGGCGGTTTCGATCGACCAGAAAGGCGTCAGCCATAACCCGCGTTCGACCGTCGGCACGGTCACCGAAATTTACGATTATCTGCGCCTGCTGTATGCGCGCATCGGCATTCCGCACTGCCCGGTTTGCGGCGAGGAAGTCGTCGCCCAGAGTGCGCAGCAGATCGTCGATGAGATCAAGCAGTTGGCGGCAGATGAAGCTGGCGTCCGCGTGCAGATCCTTGCGCCGGTCATCCGCGGTCGCAAAGGGACGCATGAGAAAGTTTTTGAGGATATTCGCAAGGCGGGTTTCCAGCGTGTGCGGGTGGACGGTGAGGTGCGCGATCTTGATGAGAAGATCGAGCTTGACCGCTACGTCATCCACACCATCGAAGTCGTCGTTGACCGCCTGATCATCCGCAAATATGACGACCTGAACAGTGAGGATGCCCGCAACGCCGAGACGCGCCTGACGGATGCCGTCGAGACTGCGCTTGAGATGGGCGAGGGCGTGATCGTGCTTAACAACCTGAGCGTTGAGCCGCCGTCCGACACGCTGTTCAGCGAACATCTCGCCTGCGTCAACGGGCACGGCAGCCTGCCTGAGATCGAGCCGCGCACCTTCAGCTTTAACACGCCGAAGGGAGCCTGCCCGGAATGCCAGGGACTCGGCTTCCGTATGGAGCTTGATCCGGAACTGATCGTCGCTAACCCGGAGCTGAGTATTCGTCAGGGAGCGCTCCGCGCCAACGGCTGGAATTTTGACGATGAAGGCGGCTGGGCGAGCAATATCATGCGCTCTATCGCCCAGACGTTCAGCATCAACCTGGATGCGCCGTGGAAAGACCTGCCGAAAGCTCAGCAGGATGTCTTCCTCTACGGAACGAACGGGCGCAAGATCCGGGTGCGCTACGTCAACAGCAATGGCTATGAGCGCGAGTACATGACCAACTTTGAGGGCGTGATCAACAATCTGTCGCGCCGCTACCGCGAGACGGCCAGCCCGGACATCCGCGAGGCGATCGAGCAGGTCATGACGCAGGTTCCGTGTTCCGTCTGCCAGGGCAGGCGTCTGCGGCCGGAAGCGCTGGCGGTCACTGTGGCGGGCAGCTCGATCGATCAGGTCTGCGCGCTGCCGATCACCCAGCTCAAGGAATGGGTCTATCACCTGCGCGGTAAAGAGGGGCATGATGCTCTGCTCAGTGAGCGCGACCAGCAGATCGCCTATCAGGTGCTGAACGAGATTGAGGCGCGCGTGACGTTCCTCAATGATGTCGGTCTCAACTACCTCAATCTGGCGCGCGCGGCGGGATCGCTCAGCGGCGGCGAAGCCCAGCGGATTCGCCTTGCGACGCAGATCGGCAGCCGTCTGACGGGCGTCCTGTATGTGCTGGATGAGCCGAGCATCGGCTTGCACCAGCGCGATAACGCCCGGCTGATCAGTACACTGGTGGGGCTGCGCGATCTGGGCAACACGGTGCTGGTTGTTGAACATGACGAAGAGACGATGCGCAGCGCCGACTACCTGATCGATCTCGGTCCCGGCGCGGGTGAGCATGGCGGGCGGATCGTCGCCGCGGGCACGCCGGATGAGGTGATGCAGGTCGAGAACAGCCTGACGGGCGCGTATCTGAGCGGTCGCCTCAGGATCGATACGCCGGAGGCGCGTCGTCCGGGCAGCGGGCACGCTATCCGCGTGATCGGCGCAACGGAGAACAATCTCAAGGATGTTGACGTAGAGTTCCCGCTCGGCAAGTTCGTGTGCATCACCGGCGTGAGCGGCAGCGGCAAGTCCACCCTGATGATCGATGTGCTCTACAAGCGGCTGGCACAGGTGATCAACGGCGCGCGTGAGCGCCCCGGCGCGCATCGCAGGATCGAAGGGCTGGAGCATATTGACAAGATCATCAACATCGATCAAAGCCCGATCGGGCGGACGCCGCGCAGCAACCCCGGCACGTATACCAAGATGTTCGATCATATTCGCACGCTGTTTTCCGAGATGCCGGAAAGCCGCGTCCGTGGGTATACCGCCGGACGGTACAGCTTCAATGTCAAGGGCGGGCGCTGTGAGAAGTGTGAAGGGCAGGGCGTGCTCCAGATCGAGATGCAGTTCCTGCCGGATGTTTATGTGACGTGCGACGTGTGCGGCGGCGCGCGCTATAACCGCGAGACGCTGCAAGTGAAATACAAGGGTAAGAGTATCGCCGACATTCTTGATATGACGGTCAGCGAAGGGCTGGAATTCTTTGCGCCGATCCCCTCCATTGCCACCAAGCTGGAGACGCTTGAGGAAGTCGGTCTCGGTTATATCCGCATCGGGCAGCCCGCCACCACGCTCAGCGGCGGCGAGGCGCAGCGCATCAAGCTCAGCAAGGAACTCTCGCGCCGCGCCACAGGGCAGACGCTCTACATCCTCGACGAACCCTCGACCGGGCTGCACGCGGCGGATGTCAAGCGGCTGATCGGCGTGCTTCAGAAGCTGGTTGATAATGGCAACACCGTGCTGGTGATCGAGCATAACCTTGACATCATCAAGGTTTCGGACTGGATCATCGATCTGGGTCCGGAAGGCGGCGATGGCGGCGGACGCATTCTGGCTGCTGGCACGCCGGAGATGATCGCTGCCACGCCGGAGAGTTATACCGGGCAGTTCCTCAGGCCGTATCTGGAGGGGCGGGAAGTGCCGGTCGCTGCGGAGCCGGTGAAAAAGCCGCGCGCTTCCAGGAAAACGAAAGCATCCAGTGCTGAAGGTATCGGCGCATCCTGAAACTCATCCGGATTTTCTTTCATGCAGCAGAGCAGGCTCTCCAGACGCCTGCTCTGTTTTTTGCTGCCTGATTCCCGATTGTCATGTAACCTTCAGGATACTTTTGGGTTTATATGTATAAAATAGCTATATAGCATCGCTAAAAGGATGTGCATAATATCCAAAAAAGGTCAAACCTCACTTTTCTTAACCTGAGACACCGGATACACTGCTTGTAAAGAACGATCGCTTGCTGAACTTCAAATAGACATTTGCCGTCACCGATGGCAGGGAGCCTTACGAATATGGTGGTTGCTTTCAAGACCCCGACCGTCAATCACGTCACCAACGCTTATGATACTGCCCTGGCTCAATATGACCGAGCCGTCCGTTTTCTCAACATTCCTGATGGCGTTGCCGAATTCCTGCGTTATCCCCGCCGCGAGTTCACTGTCAATTTCCCGGTCAAGCGCGATGATGGACGTGTGGAAATGTTCACCGGCTACCGCGTCCACCACAACACCGTGCTGGGGCCATCGAAAGGCGGCATCCGCTACAGCATGGCGGTTGACCTCAACGAAGTGCGCGCGCTGGCGATGTGGATGACATGGAAGTGCGCGCTGGCGGGCATTCCGTATGGCGGAGCCAAGGGCGGCGTGGTTGTGGATCCCAAGACGCTCAGCCCGCGTGAACTGGAAAATCTGACCCGTCGTTATGCGGCTGAACTCATCCCCCTCATCAGTCCTCATTCTGATATCCCTGCGCCGGATATGGGAACCAATGCCCAGACGATGGCGTGGATCATGGATACCTACAGCATGACGATGGGCTATTCTGTGCCCGCCATCGTCACGGGCAAGCCGATCAACATCGGCGGCAGCCAGGGACGCAACGAAGCGACCGGGCGCGGTGTCGTCACCTGCATGGTCGAAGCGCTCAAGGGGCGCGGCAATTTCAACCCGGCCGATGTGCGCGTCATCATTCAGGGGTTTGGCAATGTCGGCTCAAACGCCGCCGCCTATGCCCGGCATCTGGGCTTCCGTGTCGTCGGCGTCAGCGATGTCACGGGCGGCATTTACAATCCGAATGGGCTGGATATCGACGCCGTGCGCGCTTTCATCGCCGAGCATGGCGATCTGCGTGAGTACAGCGGTGGCGATCACCTGACCAACGATGAGCTGCTGGTGGCGGCTGCCGATGTGCTGATCCCCGCCGCGATGGAAGGTCAGATCACCGAGCGCAATGCCAACCAGATTCAGGCGAGGATCGTGGTGGAAGGGGCGAACGGCCCCACGACGCCAGAAGCCGACGATATTCTCAATTCGCGCGGCGTTTACGTTGTGCCAGATATTCTCGCCAATGCCGGCGGTGTCGTCGTTTCCTACTTTGAGTGGGTGCAGGACCTGCAGGCGTTCTTCTGGGATGAGGAAGAAGTTTTCCGCCAGTTAGAACGCGCCATGGTGCGCAGCTACTATGCCACCGAGCACGCCGCTGAGGAACATGGCGTTGACCTGCGCACTGCCGCGCAGATCCTTGCCATCAAGCGCGTGGCGGATGCCGTCGCAACCCGCGGCTTCTATCCGTGATACGCGCTGAACTCACCAGCATCCGGTTTTCGCAGCAGGGGGCATTCGCTCCCTGCTGTTATTTTGGCGTTTACTTTTCCGCTAAACACGTCACAATAAGGGACTGTTGCTGACTGAAAAGGAAATCCCGCCTCAATGTCAACGTGGAAAGACATGGTGACGGCGTTTTTGAAGCCTGCGCCTCCACCCCAGCACAGCGCCCTGCGCGAGGTGCTGGAGGAAGGGCGGCGAGCGAAGCTCTCCGAGGATTATGACGCTGCTCTGGCTGCTTTTGAACGCGCGGGCACGCTGCTGCCCAAGGATGACAGTGTTGCCGAGACGGTGATCGCGCTCCAGAGCGCCGAGGCGCATCTCGGCGCTGGACGTGCTGATGAGGCGGATGCCCTCATCCGGGCGGCGCTTTCCACAGCCGCCAGCGAGGCACAGAAAGCCTATCTGCACAATGCGCTCGGCATGATCGCTCAGCATCGGGGCGATTGGGCGGCAGCGCGCGAGTATTATGAACAGGCGCGCGCCTTTGGCAAGGCTGCCGGGGCAGCCGGCGCTGAAGGTCGGGCCGCGTGCCATCTTGCCGATGTCTATCTGCATGAAGGCAATGCCAGCTACGCCGTTCATCTGCTGCGCGAATCCCTGCCGCGCCTGAACACCGCCGGCGATCTCGAATGGTCATGCTATTTCGTCGGTGTGCTGGGGCAGGCGCTGATCGAGACCGGGCAGGAATCGGAGGGGCATCATCTGCTGGGGCGGGCGCTTCAGCTTGCCGAAGGCATGAATTACCGCCGTTACGAGCGCAAATGGTCGCTGGCGCTGGCAGAGCGAGCGCTCAAGGAAGGTCGCTTCTTTGACGCCGAGACGCATGTCGCCCGCGCCCTCAGCCTGTTTGGCGAGGCTCCTTCTCCCAG
>SZPD01000125.1 GCA_030263515.1 Anaerolineae bacterium CFX9
GCTCAGGCTGCACAGGGATCAGAATCTGATGTCCCTGGGCCGCCTCAAGGACAAGGATCGGTATGGCGGTTATCAGCTCCAGATCGAGCGCTGTGAGCGTATCGGCAAACTGCGCTGGAATCAGCCCTTCGACGAAGAAGAAACGCGCGCTGCGCCGTCTGCTCGTCAGCAGATTAAGCCCGCCCAGGATCGCCTGTCCGCCAATCCAGGCGGTATTGCGGCGCGGAGTGACGTAATTCAGTTCCGGGATCGCCATCTCAGGGTGGCTGAGCACATCGACGAAACCGATGCTTTCTCGAAGGACGCCAAGATGCTGCGCCGCATCTTCGATGTGATCGAGCGCGCGGCGCAGCAAAACGCGCGAATTCTTGACCGTTTCAGGGTTCATGCTTCAAAGGATGCCTGGTACAGGGAAAGGGCAGGGTAAGGGTTTGCACATGACTCATCATACCATTGGAGAAACGACGTGTGCTCAAACCCCCTGTGAATCTTTCGTGAAATCTCCCTGCCCCGGATGTCCGTGCTATGATTGGACACCTGCAAACGGATGTGCCTACGCATATGAATAGTGAGAACGCCCATGAAGATCTACACCCGCACCGGCGACGACGGAACGACCAGCCTGTTTTCGGGCGGCCGTGTGAAAAAACATCATCTGCGCGTCGAGAGTTACGGCACGGTAGATGAGCTGAACTCCGCGCTGGGTGTGGCGCGCGCTTTCAAGCCAGCGCCGCCGGTGGACAGCCTGATCGAACGGGTTCAGCGGCAGTTGTTCACACTCGGCGCTGATCTGGCAACGCCCAGCGATGCGCGGTCCTCTCATATCGTGCGCATCAACGAGCCGATGATCTCATGGCTGGAAGAAACGATCGACTCGATGGATGGCGATCTGCCCGCGCTGACCGCTTTCATCCTGCCGGGTGGAACGCCTGCCGCTGCGCATATCCATGTCGCTCGCACCCTGTGCCGTCGGGCGGAACGGCTGGTCGTCATTCTTTCTGAGCATGAGACCATCAATTCACACGTGCTGCCCTATCTCAACCGTCTGTCTGATTTTCTGTTCACCCTGGCGCGCTGGGAAAACTGGCATGCGGGCGTCCATGAGCAGCCATGGTCGAAGGATGATCTGCTCTGATGGGCGGATGGACGGCGTACAGCCTGCACAAGCCCTCCGGGATACTGGCGCTCAGGTTTGTAATCTCTAACGACGGCGTCGCAGAAACGTTGATATTCTGCAATGCGATTCTGCGATAATGAGATCAGCTTCGTCAGGCTGCACTCATGATTCTGAGGAGATTGCTCATGCAGATCCGCATCCGCCGGAAAGCGCCGCTCATCCTTCTGATCGTGCTTTCCAGTTTGTTCGTTCTGGCGTTTGCCGCGCCAGCATCCGCCAGCCCTGCTGAGCAGATCGGGACCGGCACAATCGGCAACGCCTCTTATGTCAACATGCGCACAGGCCCCGGCGTGGGATATCCTGTCGTCGCGCGCCTGGGGCGCGGCGCTTTCGTCACCCTGTTCAGCCGCAACAGTGACGGCACATGGGTGGAGGTCTCGATCGCGGGTGGAACCCGCGGCTGGGTGAACGCGCGCTATGTCGTCACGGGGACCCCGATCGGCAATATCCCGCCATCCAATCCCCTGCCGGTCAACAATGCCGTCGTGCGCGGCGCTTACTTCCTGAACGTGCGCAGCGGCCCCAGCGCCGGTTTCGGTGTGGTGGGGCGGCTCTCCCTGGGTGAAGCCGTCACGCTGGTGGGCCGCGTCCTGAACAATACCTGGCTGGAAGTCATCACGCAGACGGGTGTGCGCGGATGGGTGAACGCCAGCTATGTCACGGCAAACGTCCCGCTGGGCAGCCTGCCGATCACGGGCGAAGCCAGCGGTGTGCCGACCCAGCCACCGCCGCCAAACGCCAGCCCGACCGGGGTTGCGACGGCCAATCTGAACGTTCGTGCGCTGCCGGGTTTGTATGGCGCAGTGATCGGCTGGGTTGGGCAGGGGCAGAGCGTCAGCATGCTGGGGCGTGACTTGTACGGCGCGTGGATTCTGGTTCAGGTTCCCAGCGGGATCACAGGCTGGGTGAGCGCGACGTATATCATGCCGTACAGCCCGATCGCCAATCTGCCGATCGCGGTCTGATCGAAAACAGGCTAAAACTGAAGGCTGGCGCTGCGCCAGCCTTTTTGATTCCGGCAAAACATCTGCGGAGGTGGTTTTTTGGCGGCTTTTGATCAGTTCATCACTTTCATCTATACGCCGGACATGCAGGCGGCACGGCATTTCTATGAAGATGTCCTTGAGCTTGAACTCGCGCTCGATCAGGGGCTGTGCCGCATCTATCGCATCAGCCGCAGCGGCTATCTCGGTCTTTGTCAGCGCGATGATGCGCCATCAGGACGCGATCAGTCGATCATCATCTGCCTTGTCACGGACGATGTGGACGGGTGGTATCAGCGGTTGGTGGATAAGGGCATTACGTCTTTCGAAAAGCGGCCTGCCCACTACGAGAAGTTCAGTATCTATCACTTCATGCTGCGCGATCCACACGGCTATCTGGTGGAAATTCAGCGTTTCGTGCCGCCCTCCAGCCTACCATGATGGCACATGGGTCGATCTGGTAGATGAGCAGGGCTTGCGCTATAGTTTAGCGACAAAATTCCAAGCCTTTTGCGGAGCAGAACGTCATGGTCAAGCAGTTGAAACAGTACATTGGCGGCGAATGGGTCACCTCCACCAGTTCGACCTATCTGCCGGTCATCAATCCGGCGACGTGTGAAGTGATCGCTGAGGTTCCGGACGGCACTCGCGAAGATGTCGATAAGGCGGTCAGGGCAGCACAGGCTGTCTACGATGAGTGGCGTTCGACTTCTGTGCTCAACCGTGTGCAGTACATGTATCGCCTCAAGTCGCTGCTTGAGGAAAACTTTGAAGAGCTGACCGAGACTATCGTCCGTGAGAACGGCAAAACGCGCGATGAGGCGCGTGGCGAAGTGCGCCGTGGCATCGAAAGCGTCGATTTTGCCACCCAGATTCCGTCGCTGATGCGCGGCTACAAGCTGGAAGATGTCGCTTCCGGCATCGATGAGGTCGCTGAGCGCCAGCCGATGGGGGTGTTCGCCGCGATCACGCCGTTCAACTTCCCTCTGATGGTTCCGCTCTGGTTCCTGCCGACGGCGATCACCTGCGGTAACACCTATGTCGTCAAGCCGTCGCCGCAGACGCCCGTCAGCATGGATCTGCTCTATCGCATTCTCGATGAGCTGGATCTGCCCGAAGGCGTGGTCAATCTGGTGCATGGCGGGCGCGAGGCTTCGATGGCGGTCATGGAGCATCCCGGCATCGTCGGCGTCTCGTTCGTGGGCAGCACGCCCGTGGCCAAGATCGTCTATGAGACATGCGCCAAACACGGGAAACGTGTTCAGGCGCAGGGCGGCGCCAAGAACTATATCGCCGTCATGCCCGACGCCGACATTCAGGCGAGTGCCGCCAACATCATGGGATCCGCTTTCGGCTGTGCCGGCCAGCGCTGCCTGGCGGGTTCGGTGGTGGTGGCTGTCGGGGACGCCTACGAGCCGCTCAAGGAAGAACTCGTCAAGCGCGCCGCCAACCTGCGCGTGGGTTACGGGCTGGAAGAAACGACCCAGATGGGGACGGTCATCAGCGCCGATGCCCGCGAACGCATTGAGCGCATGATCAGCGAAGGTCTCCGCGAGGGCGCTCAGATCGCGCTCGATGGACGCGGCAAGACGGTCGAGGGCTATGAGAATGGCACGTTCGTCGGCCCGACCATCCTTGACGGTGTGACGAAGGATATGACGGTCGCCAAAGACGAGATTTTCGGTCCGGTGCTCTCGATCATGCGCGCGGAGTCTTTTGATGAGGTGGTCGATCTGATCAATTCCAGCCGCTATGGCAATGCCGCCAGCATCTTCACCAATAACGGTGGTTATGCGCGTGAGTTCAAGTATCGCGTCAACGCGGGCAATATCGGCATCAACGTGGGCGTGGCAGCCGCCACCGCCTCCTTCCCGTTTGGCGGCAAGAAGGACTCGTTCTTTGGCGATCTCCACGGGCAGGGGCCGGATGCGATCGACTTCTTCATGGATCGCAAGGTCGTGATCGAACGCTGGCTCTGATGCGGCATGATCACCTATACAGACTCGCTTGAGGGCGTCACGGAGGCGCATCTGGAGGGCTTCTTTGTCGGCTGGCTGAACCCGCCCTCGCCAGAGAAGCACCTTCAGCTTCTGCGCGCCGCCTCCTATGTCATGCTGGCGAAGGATGGCGAGCGCGTCGTCGGCTTTGCCAACGCGATCAGTGACGGCGTACTCTCGGCATACATTCCGCTGGTCGAAATCCTGCCAGAGTATCAGGGACAGGGAATTGGAACCGAGCTTGTCCGGCAGTTGTTCGAAAAACTCAGGCATCTGTATATGGTGGATATCGTGTGCGACGCGACGGTTGCGCCGTTCTATGAGCGTTTTGGGATGTACACCGCCTACGGCATGATGATGCGCAATTACGCCGCACAGTCGGGCGCGGTCACACAGACGAAGGAATAGGGACGCGGTATGGCTTCTCTCAATACATTTGGGGCGATCATCACCTACGCTATCGGGCTGGAGGAACAGATCGCCGCCTATTACAAATCAGCGGGTATCCACGACCGCGCTGCCGACGCGGAGAAGCGCCGCGCAAACCTGGAGCGCGTCCGTCGTGAATACGTTGTCGAGATCAAGCTGGAGCCGATCGAAGGGCTGAACGAAGCTGATTACGCGCTCGATCTGAGCGATACTTCTCCAGCTGGTCAGCAGGCGGTCGAGCGCACAGCCGCGCAGTTCTATCAGGATGTTGCCCCCAAGATCAACGTGCGTGAGGCGGAGCGCGCGCTCAACAAGTGTGCGAGGCAGCATGCGGAACTCGCCGGCTGAGCAGGTTTGACAGTCAGGGCAGGCAAGCAGGGCGTGGAGACAGTCTCTCCGCGCCTTTTTTGGCTGTATGACCTGCTGTGAGGGAAAAATGTGCCAATCCGTCACAGAGTCGCTATACTGAGTTGAGTGAAAAAGTATGCCTGCCCGGCGGCGGTGTCCTGGGTAAAAAATTTGGACGGGCAGTGTTCATCAAAACTAAAGGATGAATGCTATGTCATGATTGGTATTTTGCTGATGATCGATCAGCCGTGCGGGTGATCGTCGATAGCTTCGAGACCTGCCAGACAACCATTTTCGACGGTGTATACGTGCTGAGGCGGGCGCACTGCCTGACCGAGGCGTTCTGCGTTTTATGGAGCGGTGATTATGGAATTTGCAATTACTTTTAAAGGTGATATTGACCCCAGGCGCACGGTTGCGCTGTGCAAACAGGCAGAGCAGGCCGGTTTCACTTACGCCTGGTTTTTTGATTCCCATGTGCTCTGGCGCGAATGCTATGTCACTATGGCGATGTGCATGGAGCATACCAGCAGGATGCGCTTTGGCCCCTGTGTGACCAATCCCGGCGTTCGTGAGTGGTCAGTGGCGGCCAGCCTGTTCGCCACGCTGGCGCTGCAAAGCGGCGGACGGTTCGACTGCGGTTTGGGACGCGGGGACAGCTCTCGCCGTGTGCTCGGCCAGAAGCCGCTCAACGTGGACACGATGGTCGAGTTTGCCGAGTCGGTCAAGAAGATGGTGCGCGGCGAGGAAGTTCAGTACGAAGCCGACCAGAAGCCTGTTCAGTTTCCCTGGGCAGTCGGTTATGAGATGCCCGTCTGGTATGCGGCATACGGCCCCAAGGCGCTGGCGGCTGCTGGGCAGTATGGCGACGGGCTGATCCTTCAACTGGCGGATCCGTGGCTGGTCAAATGGTTTACCGACCAGGCGATCGAAGCTGGCAAGGCGGCTGGACGTGATATGAGCAGTTTCAGGGTGATGTCTGCCGCTCCGGTCTGGGTGGGCGACATGGAAAAGGCGCGTGCCCAGACCCGCTGGTTCCCGGCGATGGTCGGCAATCACGTCGCCGATCTGGTCGAGCGCTATGGCAAGGAAGGGAATACCGTCCCCAAGCGCCTGACCGATTACATCGAGGGACGCAAAGGGTACGACTATCGTCACCATGCTGACAAGGATGCCGATCATCTCGATTTCATTTCCAACGACATCATCGACAGCTTCGGCATTCTCGGCTCGGTTGAGCAGCATGTCGCCAAGATCAAGGAACTTGAGGCGATCGGCGTGACCCAGTACAACATTTACCTGATGTGCGGCGAAGAAGAGCGCATGGTCGAGGAATACGGCAAGCACGTGCTGCCGCATTTCAGCTAAGCCAATGATTGAAATGAATGGTGCGGCGGATGCCATCCGGCGGCGTCCCCGCATCGAGAGATGTATACGCAGGGACAGCATGCTTGCCGTCCGTTGAAAAAATACAGGACATCGGCTTAGGACAGAGCAGGGAGCAGATATCATGGGAGTCTTGTTCAAAGGCGGTACTGTCGTCACCGCAAGTGAAATGGTCAGGGCGGATGTGCTCGTCGAAGGCGAAATCATCACGCTGATCGGTGCGGATATCAGCCCGGAAGGGCACATCGTCGTCGATGCAGCGGGCAAATATCTGATGCCCGGTGGTATCGATGTGCATACCCATCTCGATCTGCCGTTCGGCGGCACGTACAGCAACGATGATTTCGATGTAGGGCACAAGGCGGCTGCGTTCGGTGGCACGACCACGCATATCGATTTTGTCATCCAGCCCAAGGGCGGCAGCCTGCACGATGGTCTGGAGACATGGCGCAGGAAAGCCGCGCCCGCCCAGATCGATTACGGTTTCCATCTCGCCATCACCGACCTGCGTGACGACGTGCTGGATGAGATCCCGTCGCTGGCGCAGGAAGGCGTGACCAGTCTTAAGCTGTTCATGGCATACAAGAACGTCTTTCAGATCGATGATGCCACACTGTTCAAGGCGATGAACGTTGCCGCCCGGAACGGCATGATCGTCATGGTGCATGCCGAAAATGGCGATGTGGAAGCGCAGCTTACGCCGGCGCTGCTGGCGGCAGGCAAGACGGATCCGGTTTATCACGCCGCGTCACGTCCACCTGAAATTGAGGGAGAAGCCACCAATCGCGCCGTCGTCATGTCCGGCATGACGGGCTGTGCGCTCTACGTAGTGCATATGACGTGCGAGCCGGCGGTGGATGCCCTGCGCCGCGGCCGGGCACTCGGTTATCCGGTCATGGGCGAGACCTGCGTACAGTACTTCAAGATGACGGTCGAGGAACATCTGGCTGCCCCCGGCTTTGAAGGCGCAAAGTACGTCTGCTCGCCGCCCATCCGCACAAAGCACGATCATGCGGTGCTGTGGCAGGCGATCAAGGATGGCACGCTGCAGGTCGTCAGCACTGATCACTGTGACTTCTGGTATGAGGGCGGCGTGGGACCGTGGCAGGAATGGTCAGCGGCGCACAACGGTGGTGACTGGGTGGAATACGAGGCGCAGGATCCGAGCTATCGCCGCCCCGGCAAGGAACTGGGCAAAGGGAACTTTGCCAAAATCCCCAACGGCTTGCCCGGCATCGAGGATCGCATGATGGTCACCTGGGAACTGGGCGTAAACAGCGGCAAGATCACGCCGCAGCGCTTTGTCGAGGTCAACTGCACCAATCCCGCCAAGATCTTCGGCATGTATCCGAAGAAGGGGACGATCTCGGTGGGCGCAGATGCCGACATTCTCGTCTGGGATCCCAACAAGCAGCACACCATCAGCGCCCGGACTCATCACATGCGCTGCGATTACAACCTGTATGAAGGGATGACGGTGACGGGCGTGCCGGTCAAGGTCTATCAGCGCGGCAAGCTGCTGGTTGATGGATCACAGTGGCACGGCATCAACGGCGGCGGGCAGTTTGTCCATCGCAAGACTGGTGCGCCGGTTCTGTAACTTTCGTCTGTGCAATGGATCGAACAGCCCGCATCATTCGTGAGGTGCGGGCTGTTTTTTTTTTGCAGGTGCAGCGGTTCGCTCAGCGGGCGATCGCCATCCGGTAGAGGGCGTTCAGCTCATCTGCGCGGGTAATGCAGATGTTCATATCCTGCAGCAGCCCGTCTCGCATATTGTAAATCCAGCCGTGGACGGAAAGTTCCTGCCCACGCTGCCACGCCCCCTGAACAATCGTGGTATGGCAGACGTTGTGAACCTGTTCAATCACGTTCAGCTCACACAGCCGGTTGATGCGATCCTGCTCAGGTTCAATAGCGTGCAGCGTCTCCGCATGTTTCTGGTAAATATCCTTCAGGTGACGAAGCCAGTTATCGATCAGCCCGAATTCACGGTTCTGCATCGCAGCCGTGACACCGCCGCAGCCGTAATGCCCGCACACGATGATATGTTTGACCTTCAGCAGTTCCACGGCGTACTGAATGACCGACAGGCAGTTCAGATCGGAGTGGACGACGACGTTGGCGATATTGTTGTGAACGAACACCGACCCCGGCAGCAGACCCATGATCTCATGGGTGGGAATACGGCTGTCGGCACAGCCGATCCACAGATAATCCGGCGTTTGGCGTGCGGCGAGTTTTTCGAAAAACTGCGGATCGGCTTCCAGCCGTTTTTGTGCCCAGGCGCGATTATTGTCAAAGAGATGTTTAAGTACGCGCATCAATTGTTCTCACAGTAGGCGATTATCGGGCGCGGAAATTGTGCCGAAGATCACGTTGTTTCGCCAACGCTGGAGCCGGGAAGCCCCCCTCAATTTCAGGGGGGATTGACGTGAGGGTTACCCGACGGCCTGCCGCCCGGCACGGGTGCGCTGCTCGATGTTCTGTGCCGCGCGCTGGCACAGGTTTGCGCCGCCGGCGTTCAGCCAGTTTTGCAGTGAGTCGCTCTGGGCGCGGTTCTGCTGTGCATCTGCGTAGATGGTCGCCCCCCACACGAAGTAGCGCTGGGTCTCGCGCGGCCAGGTAGAAAAATCACGACGCAGCACACTGGGACCGCCGTTGTAGCAGGCCATGGCATGATTCGCGCTGCCGTCTGCCATTTCCAGACATTGTGCCAGAAAGGATGCGCCGCGTCGGGCGTTTGTCTCAGGATCTGTCATCACTTCGCCTGTGGAGAAGTGGAACGGCATCACCTGGAACAATCCCTGTGCGCCGGCGCTGCTGCTGACATCTGCATGCCCGCATGATTCGATCTGCATGACGGTGGCGAGCAGGTTGGGGTCGAGCGAGTAGGCGTTTGCCCAGCGCACGATATCATGCCCCCAGTAATCGACTTCCGGCGTGAAGAGCGGCGCGATTTCCGGCGCGCGCCCGTTGAACAGCGCCTCGATACGGGCGCGAACATTGCCGACCGTGCGGTTGATCTGGTTCGCAGCGATCACGCCGCCCACAAAGGCGACCGCGATCACCAGCGGCAGCAGTTTTGGCGGCAGGCGGCGCAGCAGTTTCCAAAGCAGCCGCACTGGCAGCCAGAACAGCGGTTTACGGGAAGTTTTCTTTGCGCGGGTGTTCGAGCGATGGGTGGACTGCCGCGCGGGCATTCGGCGAGTAGCGCGTGTTGTAGTCGTCATATAGTGTGTATTGTACCGAAAATCAATACGCTGTTGAGCGTACTTAAGTTGCATTAAGGATAGAACAAAAGTTCGAATTTTTCAAGCCCTGATCCGGGCAGAATGCATATTAAAAAGCCGTGCCCGCCAGTCTGCCGGGCACGGCTCGGAAGCGGCCAATCAGCCGATCATGCGGCGGGCTCCAGGCTGGCGCAGTCGGGCTGCCCGGTCACCACGCCGACATCGAGCGTCCAGCTTGACTCAATCCGGGCAGTTTCCCACATCTGCTGCGAGACGCCGCATTCATAGGTGTTATTGTCCGATCGCAGGATGAGGATGTAGCGCTCACTGCGTCCCCCTTCACGCTCGCATCCGAGGCGCGTTGTCGTGCAGCTCTGAAGATTGGGATTTGGCCATGCAGGCGACGAGGCCAGGCTCGCTCCCTCGGCGCGCGCCTCGCGGCTTTCAACCCATCGATCGACTGTGTAACTGCACCGCTGATCGTAGACAGGTTCTTCGCGATAGGTGGGAACACATTCGCGCCGCTCGCTGAAGGTTCCATCGCCGTTATCGATGCGGCGTATCTGGCAGTCTTCGCCATCCTGAACCCGGCGCGTGGAGCGTTGTTCCTGCCGGCAGGTGAGGTTATAGGCATCGGGTGGAACCTGTTCATCCCATGCGCTGTCACGCACGGAGCTGAACTGCTCGACCGCGATCGTTCGCTCCCAGCGATGACCCGTCACGATCGCGGTGGACTGGCGCTCTGCCGTCAGCGCGATGATCACGCCGATGCATACGATGATGGCAATGCCGATCAGGATGAAGGGCAGCAGACTGCGCTTCTTTGCCCCATCCTTGATGACACCGACGCGGCGCATTTCCGCCTCAAAGCGTTCCTGCGAGAGATCGCGGACTGCCTGCGCCTCGAAACGGTCATTTTCGGCGCGCACCTGATCGCCGACGGTGGCTGCGCGTTCCGCCTGGTCAAGCGGAGCGCCGCACTGCATGCAGAACTGGTTATCGCTGGCATTCGGCGTGCTGCATGCGCGGCAGATCAGGTCTGCGCCTTTGCGGACGTAATTCTCAACAGCGCGCTTCTCTTCATCAGATGGGAATCGGCGGGTTGCCGGATCCTGGGCTGCGCCACAGTTCGGGCAGAATTTGTGCGTTTTGGCGGGCAGGTTGGTGCTTCCGCAAAACTTGCAGTCCCAGATCATCTCGTACGTACCGAGTTCCTCGATCCGTCTGCCGCGTGGATCATTGGGCGAATTTGGTGGATTCAACGCTTTCCTCAATTCGTACTCATGTCCATCCGTTACACTGAGAATCATAATCAGATTGACAAGAGGCGCAAGCGCATCAGCGATGACGACCACCTATCATTTTCCACCCGGACCGCCGCCCGTCGGAAATCACCCTGTTCGTCAGATTCTGTGGGGGATGAAATTTCAGCGCGATCTGTTCGGTATGCTGGCTGACCTGATCGGGCGTTACGGCGATCTCGTCCACGTTCAGATCGGCGGCGTGCATGCTTTCATCGTCACCCATCCTGAGCATCTGCATCAGGTCACCACGACAGAGGCTGATCGCTATATCAAGGGGGACGACTACACCCATCCTGAACGTGGTCTGGCGTACTTTCTTGGCAGCGGCTTAATCGTGACTGATGGCGAGTTCTGGAAGCGTCAGCGCAGGCTGGTTGCTCCGGCGCTGCATGCCAAACGTGTTGAAGGCTATGCCGAGACGATGGTCGAATATACGCTGCGGCATCTGGATGGCTGGCGGGATGGGGCGGTCCTCGATGTCGATTCGTCGATGATGACGCTGACCTCGGCCATCGTCGCCAAAACGCTGTTCAATGCCGACGTGGAGAGGGATGCAAAAGCGGTCGGCGACGCCATGACCACCCTTCAGCATGCCAATGCCGGGTTTGACCTGATCCCCAAGCGCATCCCGACGCCGGGGCATCTGCGCGAGCGGCGGGCGTTGCAAACGCTGGACGCCATCATCTATCGCATCATCGAAGAATGGCGGCAGCAGGGTGAGGATCGCGGTGATCTGCTCTCGATGCTGCTGCTGGCGCGTGATGA